>JAUVZH010000263.1 GCA_030602675.1 Candidatus Heimdallarchaeota archaeon
AAAGAATCAATGTGTTACTAAACGGGTTTTGCAAAGAAAATATTATGACGATTTCGTATGATACGTACTTTGATCCTTTTACCAATTGATACATTATCAGCATTCATAACATGTATTAAGCGGTTTTTCGCTATTGCAAAAATTTCGTTTTTTTGTCGTCCAAAAAGTGCAACCTTAGCATCTATTATTTCATTTACTTTCATTGGATTCTGTATCATTTCAGTTTTATAGGTATTAAACATGAAAGGTTTCAAAACCAAATCTTTTCCTCCCAACCTTTTCTCGAATTCACGGAGTTGTTTATTGAAATCAGAAAAACTCTTTTGTTTTATTCCTTTCATATTTCTTCCTTGATCATGCAGCAAGTAGTTTTGTATACCTAAAGTCGGATATTTATCATCACTAGAATTAATCTTCAAAGAGAATTTAATTATCGCTTCAATATCATCATCATTTACACCTGGTATCCATACAGGTGCAAGCAATAATGAGATATTAGAATTAGCAATATATTCAGCTAACTCAAGAATTTTTTCTAATGGATAATCGCCCCTCCCAGATAGCTTCTTACCCAGTTGAGTATTCAATGTATTTATAGACAAATTTATTCTGGATAAATTAACTTCTGCCAATTCATCAATTAATTTCTCTTCTAAAAACCAACCATTTGTCTGTATTGATACAACATTCGTTGCTGGATTATCCTTTAATTTTTGTACTAACTCCACAAGATAGGGATAAGACATTGGTTCACCTTGACTATCAAGGTGAGCTTCAGCATTTTTTAATAACTTTTCAGAAACAACTTGATTGTAAGTATCAACTAAGTAGTCAGTATCAACTATAAAATCACGTATTTTTGTTTGGGAAGTAGGACCTTCATCAACAGAACAAAAAGGGCAATTGAGAGGACATCCAGTTATTGCTCTAATTTGTAAAAGATTTGTTCCTCTATCGATTACTCCAAAATATAAAGAGCCAATTAAAGGAATACCCAATAAATTTCTTGTAATGTAAGTCATTGGTTTTTTAGTAGATCGATTGAACAATGTCAAAGGAAGCTCTTTAGAAATAACCTCTCGAACTAATATTTCAACTTCTTTAGTGCTAACATGTGCAAACGCTGAATACTCGAGAGTTACTTTCTGAGAACTATCAATCATGAAAATAATATCTTCCTCTAAAATTGGAAAGAATTTTTCTATTTCTAGCTTTATACTATCAAGGTTTATCTTTCCGCTCATAACACCTCTAATTAATTCTAGTGAGTTTTCTTTTTCAGAAAGTAAAATTTCAAATGGGAGCAATGAAGTTAAATCAAGAGTATGGCTATTCTTCTTCTTAATCGATTTATCAGATGTCAAAACAATCCCATTCTTTGTCTTACTAACTTTAGATATTTTTTTCATGATATTCTATTAAAGTTATGTATCAAAAGAAAAGGAATAACTTTCATAAGATTTTTTTGAAAGTTCTAAAATTAGATTCTTGGTCTTGACTTTAACCAGAAAAAGCGAACGTATTTCAAAATTTTGAAAAAATCTTCTTTCTGACTGACTGATACTAAGCTAATATCATGTTCTTCAGGATCGTAGGTGAGTATTATATCCATAGCTTCTCCCTGGTAGTCAATGTTAATTACTGCTTGTATCTCTTGGATGGTAATCATTTTAGCAACATTATACATTTTTTGAATAGCATTAAGAATACGCATAAATGAATCACCAGTATCCATTTGTTCTAAAACAATCGTTTGATTCACGTATAAGCCATCTTCTAAGGCAGAATCAAATTGTTTTGCATATTCTTCCTTTAAGGTTTCAGGAATTGGAGGTAAATCAATTTGTATAAATTGTACTGTGCCAATACTGTTTAATCGTTGTAATCCTTCGGTAATTCGATAAACAATAATTTCAGTTTCTGCATCTAATTCCTCATTTGGTAAAATCTTTCCGACTTCTGCCAATTACATGTTTCCTCCAAAGAATAGTATATTTTTATCTTTTTTTACCTTTGTCTTTAGCTTGCTTATATCTAATTTGCTTTTTTTGGGAAACCAAATAGCTATATGAGTATTATAGCATGAAGGGTTATTTCAAGCTATCTAAAGAGTCTCTCTAAAAGTGCATAGTGTTATTAATTATATTAAATAACTGTTTATACATTAAACATATTTTTTGCCAATTATCAACAATTATTTTTGGAAAAATAAGATTTCTTTCAATTAGAGCAAAATTAAACATCTATACGGTTTATTAATTCTCACCAAAAATAATAAAAAACATGTGTTGATATTCATTCGCTTAATTCAAGTGTGATGAGTAATATCCTAATTTGAGGGTAGAAAAAATGACGAAAAAATACAAGATTGCATTCATGCCTGGTGATGGTATTGGAAACGATGTTTTAGAAGCAGCTAAAATTGTTATGGATGAAGGAACTGATTTTAATGCCGAATTTATCCATGGTGATATTGGCTGGGTTTTTTGGGAAAAGGAAGGTGATGCTTTACCAGATAGAACCGTGGAAATGTTGAAGGAAACAGATGCCGCTCTTTTTGGGGCTATTACTTCAAAACCTAATGTTAAAGGTTATAGATCACCAATTGTAAGATTAAGACAAAAATTTGATCTTTACAGCAACATGCGCCCATGCAAAGCTTATGAGGGAAATTCCCTTAATTATCGAGATGATATTGATTTAATTGTCTTTAGAGAAAACACTCAAGGTCTCTATTCAGGTATTGAATTTTATGATACAAATGAATTAAAGGATATTGAAATTTTCAAAAAGTATGATCCCAAGAAAACAACAGTTTCTTGCAGAGTCTTTACTGAGGAAGGATGCAGAAGGATTATCAAAAAAGGATTTGATTATGCAAAGCAAAATAATTATCCGACTGTTACATTGGTACACAAAGCTAATGTTATTCGTGCAACTGATGGTATGTTCTTAAAAGTTGCAGATGAGGTAGCTAAAGATTATCCAGACATAGAGGTATGGAAACAAAATATTGATGCAATGTGCATGCAGTTAGTAAAGAATCCTCAGAATTTCGGTGTAATTGCTACAACAAATATGTTTGGTGATATTGTTTCTGACCTTACTGCTCAACTTGTTGGAGGACTAGGATTTGCAGCATCAGCATCAACTTCTGATGATTATGGGTTATTTGAACCAACTCATGGAAGTGCTCCTAAATATGCAGGACAATATAAAGTGAATCCAATCGCAGCTATTCTTTCAGTTAAATTGATGTTTGAGTGGTTGGGAGAAACTGAAATGGCTAATAAACTTGAAGGAGCAATTAAAGCCAATCTCAAAGAAGGAAAAGTAAAAACTTATGATCTTGGCGGAAGTTCATCAACTCTTGATGTTGCTAAAGATATTGTTAAGAACTTGAACAAGTAAAGCTATGTGCTTTACTTCCATCATTTTTATTTTTTTCAAGATTTATGTTTCAAACTTGTATTTAAGCTAGAACCGAGATAAAGTAAAGATTTTTATATTCCTTCTAAATCCAAAAAAACTACAAAACTCAATAAGTGATGCAAAATGCCTAAATCCAAAGGATACAGACACAGCACAAGAAGATTATTCAGGAAATCTCCACGAGACAGAGGAATGCAACCATTAGGAAGACTACTTACTAAACATAAAGTTGGAGACCAAGTTGTAATTAAAATTGATTCAGCAATACAAAAAGGCATGCCACATAGACGATATCAAGGGAAATTCGGTGTAGTCTCTGAAGTTCGTGGAAGAGCATATGTAGTAAAGATTAAAGCTGGTAATAAAACCAAGAGTATTATTGCAAGACCTGAACATGTCTACCCAGCTTAAATAGAGAAATAGTAAAAAATGAACAAGATAATTTGTTCATAGATGTGAAAAAAATGCCAAAAGAAACTATTGATAAGAATCCAGTCTCATTTCCAGAAGTTACTGCAATATTTAACAAAAGAAAGAAAGCAGGTGAACTTAATTATTTACAAAGGATTGCCCTAGAACATGCACAAAGATCTTCTAAAATTACCGGAAGGCAAGCTAAAACACTAATTAAGAAATTAATGGCAGAATTTGAGCTGAGCGAAATGATTGCAATTCATATTATCAACTTCATGCCTGAAACAATAGATGAACTTCGTGTTTTTCTACAAGATGCATCGAGGGTTTATTCTACTGAAGAAGTACATTCAATGCTTGACCTATTAAGGGAATAATTGGACAAATCCTTATTCGCGTTTTACCAATTAGCTATTCTAACGATTTGCTGAATTTGTGTAACACTTTTAGGTTTAATCCAAACCAATAATTTCATCGTATCCTTAATATGACTATGAATGTAAGAATACTTTTAATTGGATAAATCTTAAAAGTAAAATGAAATAATATACAATCAAAAGGAAAAGTGAGGGTATTATGCCCGAAAGACCATCAAATAACAGAGACCGCTCTTACAGTCACAAGAAAAGAAATAACCAACCTAGATCAAATTATAGTAGGTCTGAAGGTATGAGTGGTACAGAGAAACCCAGAAAATATGAGGAATATGCTTGGACTTTAGCATATTTGCAAGAAGGAAGTCCAACAGATACAAATCCATTTTCACAAAGGGAACCTGTTATTCAAGCTTTAGGTGAGATTTGGTTCACACTTTTAGAACTAACTCCAAGAAGGGGAGTTGATGTTAAGCCTCTTACTCGTATTGGCATTGGCAAAGATAATCGTAAAGTCATTAATAGAATTAAAAGACGAATCAGTTTTGATGATTTAGCATCGTCTTCC
>JAUVZH010000235.1 GCA_030602675.1 Candidatus Heimdallarchaeota archaeon
ATGGTGCAGGAAAAACTACAATTATTAACAGGCTATTGCGTTCCGAATTCAATTTAACACGACCTACTTTTGGCATTAATATAGAGATTTACAAATATCGATCATTAGAGTTTGTTGTCTATGATTTAGGAGGACAAATGCCTCTACGTGAAACTTTATGGGAAAAATTTGTCTCAAGTGCAGATGGTCTTGTATTTGTTTTGGATTCAGCAGATAAAAAGCGTTTTAATATTGCTGCAGAAGAGTTCAATAATGCTCTAAGTTATAATCAAGAAGCACCTGTTTTGTTCTTATCTAATAAGATTGATTTAGAAGATGCCGCAAGTTCTGATGATGTTTTAGATATTATTGATTTTGGAGAGCTAATTAGATTACAAAGAAAGTATAATTTCTCTAGATGCTCTGCTTTAACAGGTGAAGACCTTTTTGAGAGCTGGGATTGGTTAACCCATAACTTAACAGCTGATCAAGATCTTCCATTAACCAATGTCAAGATACTAGGTGGTTTTATTTTTGATAGTGATGGAACAGAAATTGAAACAGTAATTCTTGGAAAACCTAAAACACAAGCTAAACATGTTGAGCTTTTTAAAAGAGGAAAGTATGAACTATCTAGATTTATTCGTCAAATGGAGCAGTATCCTAAAGCTGAAACATTATTACAAGCTCACAAAAATCAGCTAATAATTATTAAGAAAGAAAATATCGTCATCGGTATTATTGTTGGTGAAAATGATCCAGCAGCAAGAGCTGTTCAAATCCTTAAAACACTTTGCGATAAAGTTAAACGTATATTTACTGATAGTAAAAAGGAATGCTTGAAGCAATTACTAGTAGATAACTATCCATTGGATATAATAAAAGATAAGTAATTTGACTCTATCAAATTACTCTTTATGTTTTTCTTGTATTATTGAAGGTAAAACCTCTAATACCCCATCAATATCCTCTATTTTATCAACAATATCTGAGAGATGAACTCCATCTTCGGCCCAAATTTCACAGAGAATCATATAGTCACCTGTCGTTGTAGATATTGAGACAATATCATCGATTTTCTTAAGTGATTTGATAGCTTTTAATAGCTTTCCTGGATGAGTGTTAAGTCCTACAAAAGCAACAGTATTGTAACCAAAGGCTATTGGATTCAAAATAATTGAAAATTTCTTAATAATACCTCTGTCAGTTAATTTGGTCAATCTCTGTCTTACAGTCGATTCACTTCGCTTTATTTTATTGGCTATTTGAACATTAGTGACTCGAGAGTCTTCTAATAAGAGATCAATTATTTTTTTGTCAATTTTATCGATCATTTCTGTATCAACTTCTCACTTTAAGATAATCTGCGATATTCGCATTTATGTTAACGATTTTCAAATAATAAAATTAACTGTTAAAAAGAAAAAGAAGAACAACTAAATCATTAAATGAAAGACATTTCTTACTGATTTAGTTACTAATTTTATTACACTTTAGCGATATTCTTCAGTTGGATACTCTTGATAGGCATCTTGCTGTCTTTTGTTTGGATTTCTTATTGCTCCTCCAATTAGTCCACCAACAATATTGAAAACACCTGAAAATAATGATACAATAAAGGATACTAATAACCCAATTAGAACAAAAATGATAATAGCTTCTGTTGGGATAGAAGATCCATCATACATTCCGAGTGTAAGAATTTCGACTAATAGTATAAAGAATCCTGAAGCAGTTACGGTAGTTAAGAATACTATTACAATTGAATTTATAATAAACGTAAATACTGCTGTTATAAAACCTGCTAAAGCACCTCTACCGGGGGATGTAGCTATTAAACCTGCTGTCAATCCAGCTATTAACCAACCTACAACAGATATAATTAATACCAACCAAAATATACCTGTAGAACTTGCTAAATAAATGCCCAGTACTAACAAACCGACACCAATCAAGGAACCAATTAGTGCTCCTAATGCAACTTTGCCTTTGCTCATTATAATCACAATTTTAATTATACAATGTAATAAGACGAAATGATATAAAACACTTAGTAAATAAGCAGATGTCTAATCAAAATCATCTGCTTCCTTCCGTCTATATCGACCAGCATCAGCAGGGCTTTCATACTTTTTATAAAAATCTGTTTCATTATTTATAGCTGAATGTTCTTGTTTAATATTACTGACCATTGTATCAATTAATGTACCAAGAATTATGAATGTTATTAATACAACTGCCATTATTACTATTATTATTAAGGTTATCAAAAACGATTGAATAAACGTACCAGTCTTATTTATACCACTAGTTTCTGAAAAGTTCAAAACTTCTAAAAAAACAGTTGCGAAGCTATTAAAGATTAGTAACAGCAAAAATAGGAAGATGAATAGAAAGCCACTCAAAAAGATGGTGAAGATCAAACCATCAAATTTATCCTTAAGTAAATAACCATTTATTGAGCTGATAGTTCCCCATAAGAAGATCAATAAAAACCAAAACAAAGCTCTATGATTAGTAACGAGATAGAAAATCGGGAAAGTCAGAATGAGACCTAATACCAAAGATATAAGCGAATGTAAAGCTGCTTTTGTGTAGTTTACCAAGGATTAAAACCTCTAATTCATAAATAGCTATTTCATTATTATTTGTTTTTCATTTATCTTTTCTTGATTATTATAACTAAAAAGTCCGTAATTATCCAATTAAAGTAAGATGAATTAAATTTATAATGAAAGGTTTCTAATAATGGATAAATAAGGAGTGGAAAAGATGCCTATAGATTATGATACATTGCTTTATCTTGTTGAAGAAACAATCGAAAATGCATTGGAAGATGTAAAAGAAAAACTAAATGAATTATCATACAAATATCGATTGAAGCTAATTGTTAAGGCACCAGTATTAGTGAAGGCAGAACAAGTTGAAGTTGGAGAGGTAATTTGGGAGAAATAGCACTAAATTAATATCATTAGAATTAAAAATAAGAAAAATTAGTAAAAAGTTAAAGCAGCTGAAAAATATAAAATCATTTGAGAATATGTAGAATAAATCTACAAAAAAAATCGAGTTCTAAATTCTCAACTAATCTGTAAATCTATTTCCACATTCTTTGCAAACTTTTATTTTTGCATAGATTGGGTTGTGACCTGCGTACCCCAAAACTTTTGATTTATCTTCAACTTCTTTTATGTTTTCTGCTCCACACTTTGGACATGAGTAAGGCATAATATTTCACCATGATTACTATGATAATGTTTTATTAAAAGTTATTTACTTTTAAGTTTGTTGGAATAAATAACTTTTGTATTTATTTATGGTTTTTGGTATAAACATACACAAAAATAGTTTGTAAGAAAATTAAAAAACACCTCTTTTTAGCAACAATGGGAAAAGAATTATAATTTTATAGTATTATTTCTGCTTATGTCATCCAAAGAAGAAAATATAAGTGATCTTGATGATTCGAACCAATTAGAGGAAGAACCAGAAATTAATGATAAAGAAGACTTAGCTGATACTCCTCGTTGTTATTGGTGTCATAAGACTAAGGATGAAGTAGATGATTTATTTCCTTGTGAACTTTATAGAAAAAATCAAGATACTCCTTCACAGTTTCACAGTTGTTCAGTTGAACATGAAATGAAGGTTAAAGGATTCTTTAATTATTCAGAGAAAATCTATTATGTATACATTACATTTGTTCTAATTTTTCCACTTATTCTTGCAATATTGACAGCTATATTTTATAACCTCCTTTACGTGTTTCCGATTTTTATGTCACTAGGTATTGGATTAATGATAGCGCCACTAACGGGAAATGGAATTGTTCGGAATGTTGGCTTGAAAAATGCCAATATTCTCGGCAGAATTTTTGGAGCAATGTTACTTATCATTGGTGTTATATTGCTACTAACTAATGGTCTAAAGATTTTTGCGCCATCATAGCAACATTATAAGAAAAAAATCCAAGGTTGATTAAAATGAGAATCTCTCGTATGCAAAAGAAACATATTCCTCAGGTAATTGAAGTTCTTACAGCAACTTTTAGTGATTGGTTTTTGAAAAGGAGAGGAAGGTCTCGAAGTCGTAAACGTAAACCTGAATGTTTTTACCCCTACTTGGACATTGAATCTGATGGATGTTTTATAGCTTTAGAGAGAACGCAAGTAATTGGTGCTATATTTACACATGTATGGGGGAAATTTGGTTGGATAGGTACTTTTGGTGTTCACCCAGATTTTCAAGAGAAAGGTATTGGAAAGGAATTAATGTTAAGGGCCATTGAATATTTAGACAAGAAAAAAAATGTTACATCCTTATGTCTGGAAACCATGCCGGATAGCAGTTCTAATATTGGGTTGTATAGTAAATTGGGATTCAAACCTGCTTTTCTAACTATTCGATTAAATAAACCAAATACTGTTACAACAAAAAAAACAGTTGCAATGAAGGAATTTGCAGAAGCACATGATCTTGAAGTTGCTTATTTCTCTCAAGAAGAAAGTAAAGAAGATGCTTTTACAAGAATGAATTGGTTATCAAGTAATATAATAAATGGATTAAATCATAAATCAGAAATAATTATCGGTGATGAATATAATTTTGGTGAAACAATTTTACTTAAACGTGAAGGATTTATTATTGGTTATGCTGTTTGTAGGACATTTGTAAGAAGTGATAATGATCAAAGTGAGCCTTATCTTGAAATCAAGAATCTGGTGATTGATAAGAACATAAAAAATCCAAAGATTTTAGACTATCTTCTTTATATCTGCGAGCAATATGGTGAGGAACACGGAAAAGTAGGTGTGAGATTAAGCATAAATTCTAGCTACTGGTTAGCATATCAATATCTAATTAACAAATGTGGATTTAATATAAGATCAGCAATTCTTCGTATGGTGAAATTTAGTGAAGATATAAAATCATATGATCATCACAATGAATGGATTGTCATTTGTAATTACTTAATCATGTAGAAAAAAGAAGATTCTAATCAACTTCAATTTCATCATCATTTACTTTCGGTGGAATCTGTTTTTCAATTTCTTCATCAGTAATTGGATGATCAGGGGATTTTGGTTTTACAACTTCTTCGAGTAATCCTTTGCCTTGAGTTTGTTGATATGTTTCCTTTATAATGGCAATAATTATCTCTGCTTCTTGTGGTCTAAATCGAAATATGGGGAATAAGATTTGTTCTCCACTAACCGTATTGATTTGCATTGCAGTATATCTGGTATCC
>JAUVZH010000164.1 GCA_030602675.1 Candidatus Heimdallarchaeota archaeon
AAGCAGATTACGTTCAGCAGGATCTGCATCAGGACCTAAAACAAAGTCTGGACCAGCTAGTGCAAAGAAATGCGCTGAATGAGAATACCAAACATGAGCAACACATGCTAATTTTCTTAAGTCTTCACCAGTTTTTGTTGGTTCTACGTGGAATGCTTTGTCTAGAACTTTAGCACTAGCAATATGATGTGGCCATGGGCAAACACCACAAATCCTAGAAACGATTCTTGGCATTTCCTCAGCAGCTCTACCAATGCAGAACTTTTCAAATCCTCTGTATTCTGTTACTTGGAAGTAAGCGTCTTCCGCATTACCCTTATCGTCTAGGAAAATTGAAATTTTTGCTTCTCCTTCTAATCGAGATACGGGATTTATTTCTATTGTTTTTTTAACCATTTAAATTCCTCCATTCTCTCATTTGACTGAATCCGATTTCTCCTCTTTAGCTTTCTTTTGCTTTATGTGCATTAGAATCTGAGGAACGGCAAATCGATAGAATGTACCAAAGGGGTCAACTACCTGATCCATTAATTTCTTTAGTCCTTCTTCTCCTAATTCACCTTCTTTCTTAGCTCCAGCAATTGATGCTATAGCAGAAAGCATTTTCAAACCAGGTTCATCTACTTCTGGTGCTGGACCAAAACAACCTCTACAAGGCATATTGGCATCTCCAGTGCACTGATTACCACAACCAGCTCTTGTAGCTGGTCCCATACAGATAAGTCCTTGAGCAAGTAGACATTTTTCAGGATCTGGATTAATCTCATATGGTCTAAGGAATTTATTGATGACAATTTCATCAGGTTTTTCTCGACCACATTCTTCACACCGAGCTTTATCGCCTGCAACAACTGTTCCTTTAGGTGGTAATTCACCATTTTTAATAAAGTTGGTAATTATATCAATGAGAACTAACCATTGATCACGAACAGGTGGACATCCTGGAACATAGTAATCAACATCTACTTCTGAAGAAAGTGGTAAGCAAGAGTCTAAAAGCTTTGGTAAAGTCATTTTTCTTCCTTTTTTGTATTCAGAAGAAGTACGCATATGATTTGGACCAGAATCATCCATATTATAGCCATGGACATAAGTCTCATCAAGTAATTCAGAAGCAGTAAATGGATTAGCCAATTGAGGGATTCCACCGAAACATGAACATGCTCCATAGGCGATTAGTACCTTACTCTTCTTTCTGAACAAATGAGCTAATTCAGCATGTTCAGAAGTTCTTATTGGACCATGATATAGTGTAATATCAATTTCATTGTCTTTAAGAGCTTTAACATCTTTTATCTTAAAGTCAGCTGCTAATTGCCAATATTGAAGCTCAATTACTTCATCTATTGGAATCAGTAGCTCATTTAAATCGATAATAGACATATCACAACCTCCGCAGTATGATCCTGCAGCTACCGCTAGTTTTATTTTAGTCATGTTAATGTTTTACCTCCGAGATTAATCCATGTGGTTTAAGTGGATTTGGGGGGAGACGTTTCAATTTCTCAATAAAATCTTTCATTACTGTAACATATTTCTTTGCCTCGGCAGAAGATATCCATTCAAGAAGAATTCGTTCTTCTTCAATACCGAGCTGTCTTGCGAGTTCTTTCACTAATAGCATTCTTTTAAGCGTTTTGTAATTCCCAACTACATAATGGCAATCACCTGGATGACAACCAGCTACTATAACTCCATCTGCTCCTTCAGTCAGTGAATCAAAAACATAGTTTGGATCAACACGTCCTGAGCATGGTGTTTCAATAGTAATAACATTATCTGGATACTTCATTCGTGTAACACCTGCAAGATCCGCAGCATTACTACTACACCATTTACATAGAAATGCTATAACTTTGGGTTCAGGATTTAGGATTTTAGACATTTAACTCACACACTTTTTTCATTTTGCTTCCTCTTTTAAAGCAACATGGATCATTTTTTCCATCTGCTTATGAGTTAGGTTCTTTAATATCAATGCTTGACTTGCGCATGCACTAACACAAGTTCCACAACCCTCACATAATATTTCATTAACAACTGAAGTTTTGTTAGCATCATCGAATGTTATAGCTCCATATGGACAGAGACTTTGGCAAACCTTACAACCACAGCATTTGTCTTCGTCTACAGTTGAAACTAATGGTTCATGGTATAATTTTGGTTGCGAGAGGATAGAAATTGCTTTGGCAGCTGCTGCACTGCCTTGTGCGACAGATTCAGGAATATCTTTTGGTGATAAAGCTGTACCGGCAACGAGCAAACCAGAAACTAAGCTTTCAACTGGTTTAAGTTTCATATGAGCTTCTTTAAAGAAGCCATATTCATCTAAGCTGCATTTAGTTATTAATGAAATAGACTTAGTATCAAATGATGGAATCATTGCAGGAGCTAAAACAACCAGATCAGCTTCTACCTCGAGTCTTTCACCAGTCAATGTATTAGCTGCCCATATAATTGTTTTATCTCCATCTCTGAAGATCTTGGATGGTTTGCCTCTGATATATATAACACCTTTTTCTTGAGCTCTTTGTATAAATTCCTCATAACCTCTACCTGCTGCTCGGATGTCAATATAGAAAACATATACTTCAGTATCAGGTGCCAGATCTTTAAGAAGTAAGGCATGTTTCCCTGTATAAGTACAACATATTTTACTACAATAAGCCATATGATGTTCTGGATCACGACTTCCGACACATTGTACGAAAACTACAGTTTCTGGTTTCTTATGATCAGAAGGTCTTAAAACAACACCACTGGTTGGTCCAGAGCTGCTTAATAATCGTTCGAATTGTATGCCGTCTATAACATCAACATCAGTTCCAAATTCATATTCTTGGATTTTAGAAATGTCATAGAGATCGAAACCAGTTGCTATTATTATGGAACCGAATTCCATGTTCTTAATTTTTGTTACCATATCATAATCAATAGCTTCAGGTCCACAAGCGTCTCTGCATTTTGAACAAATTAATGGATGTATACCTAAACAATTGTCTATATCTAATGTATATACACTAGGTACTGCTTGCGGAAATGGCATATATATTGCTTTTCTTGGTCCTAAACCGCCTTCAAATTCAGCCGGTACAACTACTGGACATACTTTTACACAATCATCACACAATGTACATTTATCGGGATCAACATATCGGGGATACTCTTTAATCTCGACTTTAAAATTTCCAACAAAACCAGAAACGCTTGTCACTTCTGCATTTGTTATTAAATTAATATTCTCGTTGTGTGCAATTGCAGACATTTTTGGTGATAGAATACATTGTGAACAATCAAGTGTTGGAAAAGTTGAGGCCAATTGTGCCATATGTCCTCCAATAGTTGGGGATTTCTCTACAAGAGTTACTTTAAAACCAGCATCAGCTACATCTAATGCTGCCTGTATTCCAGTTATACCTGCACCAATTATTAAACATGTTCTATTTACCTCTACAGAGGCTGGAGTAAGAGGTTCATTGAGTAAAGCTTTTTCAACTTTTGTTTCAATAATTTTAATTGCCTTTTCAGTTGCTTTTTCTCTATTAGTATGAACCCAGCTACATTTCTCTCTGATATTTGCTATTTCAACTTCATATTTATTCATACCAACATTTTCTGCAGCACTTCTGAAAGTTTCTTCATGTAATGTTGGAGAACAACATGCACAGACTATTGCATTTAATTTGCTTGTTTTTATGGCTTCTTGCAGTTCCTTTTGTCCAGGTTCTGAACAAAGGTAATTACTATGTGTTGTAAAAACAACACCTTCAAGATCTTTTGAAACATCTGCTGCTTTCTTTACATCAACCATTTCAGCAATATTTTTACCACAATGACAAACAAAAACACCTATTCGTTTATTGGTTGTTTTACTACTTTTCTTTCCATCAGCAGTCACTTATTTCTTAGCCTCCTGCTGTTTTGCTTTTTTAGCATATTCGATTCCCAATTGGAATGCTTTTTGATTTAAATCTTTGAATCTTGCTGGTACCATTTGAAGAACGGATTTAAGAATTGCATCTTTGCTAACAAGATTATTTAGCTCAGCAAAAAAACCGAGCATTATAATATTTGCTACAATTTTTTTTCCTAATTTCTTCTCAGCAATTTCTGTTGCTGGGATTTTGTAAATTCTACTAGCTTTATTCATTCTTTCATCTACCGGTACTAGATTTTCTTCGTAAAGAAACAATCCTCCTTCTTTTAATGAATCAATATACTTTGTGTAGGCTTCTTTACTCATACAGATGAAAATTTCAGGTTCTGTGACATAAGGAAAATCTACTATTTCATCTGATATCACAACATTGCTTGCACTTGCTCCTCCTCTGCTTTCAGGTCCATAGGATTGAGTTGTTACACTATTTTTCTTTTCAATAACGGAAACTGCTGAACCCAGAATCTTTCCAGCTAAGGCAATACCTTGTCCGCCGAATCCGCATATTCTGATTTCGTGTCGAGTCATCTATTTCACCTTTTTTTCTGTGCTTTCTTTGTAATTAATGCTAAACGATCATTAAGAGTTAACAGACCTTTCTTATCAACAAACTCTCCAACAATTAAGTCGTTTCCAAAAACAATATTTGTTTCTTTTGGATCTATTCCATGTTTTATTACTGTGTGTTTTTTGAAGAAATTGAGCATTTTTAAGCCAGTATCGAATTTATTCCTTCGTCCAAATGTTGTAGGACATGGATTGATAACCTCAATAAAATTAAATCCTTTTTTAAGAATTGCTGTTTCCATTGAGCTCATTAATCGTCGTGCGTTTAGTGAAGTCCAACGAGCAACATAAGATGCACCTGCAGCAGCAACTAATGCACTCAGATTAAATGATGGTTCTACATTACCGTGTGGTGAGGTAGTAGTCCAAGCTTCTTCTGGAGTAGTAGGAGCTAATTGACCACCAGTCATACCATAGTTGAAATTGTTTGAACAAATAACTGTGATATCTACATTCCTTCTTGCTGCATGAATTATGTGATTTCCTCCAATAGCGAATAAATCACCATCTCCTGAAAAGACTATTATATTTAATTCAGGATTTGCTAATTTTAAACCAATAGCAAATGGAATCGCTCTACCATGAGTTGTGTGAAAAACATCTAGGTTCAAATAACCTGAAACTCTTCCAGTGCAACCTATTCCAGAAACAACTACGATTTTGTTAAGATCTACACCAGAATTTGCGATTGCTTGGACAAAGCATGATAACACACTACCAAGTCCACATCCGCTGCACCAAACATGGGGTAACCTATCCCATCGTAGCAAATAATCCATAGGATGTTTTTTTGCTTCTAAAATAGTGTCTCTTACTTCTTTTTCTGTAGCGGTCATTTCTTTGTGACCTCCTCTATTTTTTCAAGAATTTCTTTTGGTGTATGAACTATACCACCGAGTTTCGGTGAAAGAATAATTGGTATATTCTTGTTAGTTGCTTCTTTTACTTCTTTGATGATTTGACCATTATTTATCTCAGCAACTACAATAGCGTTTACCTTCTCTGCAAGCTTCTCAATTAATTTTGTTGGAAAAGGCCATATTGTAATCAATCGTAAAAGTCCAGCTTTTATACCTTTCTTACGTGCAAGATCCACGGCACCTTTTGCAGAGCGAGAGGTAATACCATAAGAAATAACCAAGATTTTTGCATCATCTACTTTATAGCTTTCAGTGTTTCTTATCTTCTCTTCATTCAACAAAATCTTATCGCATAAACGTTTCACAAGTTTTTCTTGTGTTTCAGCATTAATAACAGGATATCCCTTTTCATCATGAGTTAAACCAGTTACAAATACTTTGTATCCTTCACCAGCTACTGCCATAGGAGGAATTAGATCGTCATCAGGTTTAAAAGTAAGATAAGTTTTAGGAGTAACTTTAGGTTTCTTTCGGTTCTTAATTTTGATCTTATTTTTAGGTGGTATTATTAGTTTCTCGAACATGTGACAAATCGATTCGTCTGTAAGCATTATTACAGGACAACGATATTCTTCTGCTAAATTGAATGCCTCAATGGATAAATCGAATGCTTCCTGTACTGAATTAGGAGCAATTGCAATCAATTCATAATCACCATGGGAGCCCCATCGTGCTTGCATAACGTCTTGTTGACCAACCAAGGTTGGAAGACCAGTTGAAGGTCCACCTCGTTGGACATTTATTATAACACAAGGAGTTTCAGTCATGACACCTAGGCCAATATTTTCCATCATTAATGATATACCAGGTCCTGATGTTGCGGTCATAGATTTCTTTCCAGCCCAGGATGCACCGAGAATTGTTGCTATTGAAGCTATTTCATCTTCCATTTG
>JAUVZH010000397.1 GCA_030602675.1 Candidatus Heimdallarchaeota archaeon
GCACGTCCGGTAGTTCTTGCTGTTGCTTCAGATGTTTCTGAAAGAGCCATTTCTTCAGGTGAACCTGCTACAATATGATAACTGTATTCTGTATTAGCTCTCCTAGCACTTTCTTCAGCAACTCTTTGTTCAAAACTTTCATTCATTTGAGTATTAACACTAGATAATCCAGCTATGTTTTGTCTCATGTTAAGAATGATACTGCGTAATTCTGCAACTTTCACTTTATACTTCAAATATTTTTGATGAGAATTAATCAGATCATCTATTTGCTCATTTTTCTTTAGTTTTGGATCAAGTTGATAGCTACTTTTTATTGCATCATAGTACTGCAATTGCAATGTTTTTAGTTGCTTCTTTAATTCATCCCTTTTCTTTTCTACTTGTTCTCTTGTGATAGAAAGTTTATCCTGTCTTGTAGTGATTTGTTCTCGTTGCTCTGTTAATTCTTCATCCTCTTTGATTATTTTTTCATAGAGATCTTTAGGAATATCTTCCTTAGTAAGAACTTTAGTTGAATCTTTTTGAGGATTCTTACCTTTTTCAGAAGTCTCTTTAGTAGAAGTTTTTTGAGTTGGTTGGTTTTGTGTTGTTTTAATAGTAGCCAAATATCTTTTTACAGCTGTGAGTTCTAATTCTCTTTCTTCACTTTTTAAGATGTCAAGATCTTCTGAGAGTTCATATTCTTGTTCTCGAAAAGTAATTATAGCATCTTGAGTTATTTTGATTTTTTGTTTAAGATCATTTAGTGTGATCACAGGTTCACGATCCTCTGCAAAACCACTCTGTTCTGGTTTGTCAGGATGATAATACCTTCCTCGGTAGACTTGTAGAGTAATCTCATATCGCATAGTTCTCTCTTGTCTGAATAGATTTTTTGTCTCAAAATAGAAATCAACAGTTTCAATTGAGACATATTCCATACCAGAGGACCTGAAATAGGCTTCGTTTTGCGTTTGTTTCAAGATATAATAGAAGAGCAAAATGAATCCTAGTATTACAGCAACTGAAATCCAAGCAATATTGGTCCAATGATGCTTTGTAAGTAGGATAATCTCTTTATCAATTAGTGTTTTTTTGATAAGAAATCCTTCAAGAATAGCCATAATAGCAATTATGAACCAAAGCGGATAAGTCATGATCTTTAGGTTTCTTGAAGCTTTAGCTATTTCAATGAAAGTCTCTTGTAAATCAACATCCTTATCATGAATTGTTTCAAAAGCAACCCAAGCACCAGCAGTAGTTTCTTGTAAAATTGTTGATTGAATTTTATCTTCAGCTAGTTCTATTTGGTCTATTAACCAGGCTTTTTTATGCGTTTCAAAAATTATGCCAACATCTTTTATTTTCACACAAAGATCATCAGCAATCAATTGTGCAGTTGGAATGAGAGTTGTTGGTTTTCGATCATACCTAACTTGTAATTTGAATTCCATTTGTTCTTTTACTTGTTCTTGTAATTGTTGACTCATCTAGAATTTACCCTCCTCTTTAAGAGCTTCTGCTTTGTCATACTGTTCAGGCGTAACAAATTCTAAACCTCCCTTGTGTTCCACACACCAGTGAAGTTCCTTTTCTGAACCAAATTTTCGTAAAACCCAATTAGCACCTTTATTGGGATAGTATAAACCATAATTCCAAACCTTCACAATGCCCCACTTCCCCATTGCACCGATGAAACTGATTAAAATAGCATTAAGGATTATTGAATAAGCAATAATAACCCAAGCAGGCCATGTTCTAACCACTTTAGGTTCTTCAAGATCTAATTCTTCAAGACCAGTTTCCATAGTGATTGTATAGGTTTGAGTGTCATAAGCTAGATCTTGATAAGTTGAAGAAGTAGCATAATAAGTAATGATATGAGTTCCATTGTTAATCTCAGTATGTAATGGAATGACTGTAATATGATAGCTATTAGCAAAAAGCAAAACTGTGATCGCACTATGAGCAGCAATGATATAACTATGATTATAATTGCTATCATCAGTTGAAATCAAAAAGATCTTTGCAGCAATACCATAGTTATTCCTGATATGCTGTCCAATAAGCTTTATTGTCAAAGAGACATCGAGATTATCAGTTACTTGAACAGTAGTATTGTATAGTAAATTGTTGTAAAAATCTCTAACTGAAATATCTAAGATAGTATTCTCAAAATAATATTGTTCTGAAGAATAAATCCTCGTATCATTCACGTAAACTTTTGCTGTCTCAAATGGTAGACCTACACCTGAGATTGTCATCAGGTCAAAATGAACAGTGTAGATTTCTATTGTTGGATCTGGAATGGTTATTGATGTTGTAAGTAATTCCCAAACATCAACGCCATTGTAGATATAAACTGTAAAATTATAAAATCCACTTTCTGAAGAATCAAAACTCCAAACACTTGAGCCTTCAGGAACAGCTTCTCCAAGCCAGGTGTCATTCATGGAAACTCGTATTGTTTGATTTTCCCAGTAAGTGACAATATCCAGATAGATCAATCCTGCTGAAATATCGTAGCTCGGAGGATTCAAGATTATGTAGAAATTATCTTCCTCTGGTGTTGGTTCAGGGATAGTTATCGATGATGTTAGAGTGCTCCAAACAGTTGCTCCCTGATAGACATATACGGTGAAATTATAGAAACCAGGATTAGAGAAATCGCATGCCCAAACAGAGCTCCCTTCTGGAAGACCTGAACCAAGCCATGATTCATTCATCGCTAAACGATACGTGCAATTGCCATAGTAAGTGCATAAATCAATATAGATTAGTCCTGCATCGATGTCAAAACTGGGAGGATTTAATAGAGTATAGTAGTTTTCTGGTTCAAGTGCTGGAGCCTGTATTGTGAAACTGAAATAATAGATAAATTGTAACACAGAATTATGATAGATACAAATGGAAATATTATGAAAAGCATAATAATCAACTTGTGAGAAACTCCAAATCGATGCTCCCTCGCCACTTAACTCAGTTCCAAGTTGTGTCGAATTATCAAAAACGATTAGAGTAGTATTTTCCCAATTTGTATGATAATTGACAAAGATTTGAGAAACTGAAGTATCGACATCTTTAGTTAGTATTAGCAACTGAAGGGATTCTTCCTCAGTTGAGGGAATAGTTATCGATGATGTTAGAGTGCTCCAAACAGTTGCTCCCTGATAGACATATACGGTGAAATTGTAGAATCCAGGACTTGAAAAATCGCATGCCCAAACAGAACTGCCTTCTGGAACACTTGAACCGAGCCATGTTTCGTTCATCATAACTCGATAGGTGCAGTTGTTGTAATAGGTGACAATATCAAGATAGATCAATCCTGCTGAAATATCGTAGCTCGGAGGATTGAGTAATAT
>JAUVZH010000138.1 GCA_030602675.1 Candidatus Heimdallarchaeota archaeon
GACTAATTTAGAATTCGAAGAAGATTTAGCTGTTTTGTTAATTAATATTTTATAAGATTTTCATAAATAGAAATGAATTTCTTCTCTTGTTCTTCCCAGTAAAAATTAGATTTGATAGATTCTTCTTTATCTGTTTTAAAAATCGATAGAAGTTTTTTTGCTAAAAATTCTGAATTTGCATTAACTAGTGTATATCCACTCTTGTAATGCCTAATTAGCTTTGCGGCATAGGTATTATCCATAACTAGTACTTTGGTATCACAAGCAAAGCTTTCGAATAATTTCCATGGCATACCAATTATTGTATTCAGTCCTTTTATTGAGAATAATACATAGGATAAATCAGATGCTTTTAAATACAAAAGCGATTTTGCCCTATTCACATTTCCAATGACTGAAACATAATTCTCAATGTTGTTTTCTTTGACTTTTTCAAGTAATTTTGAATATAATTCTCCATCCCCTACAATTAGTATTTTTACTTTATACTTCTTCAGCTCTTTTTTATTGTTTTTTGATAAATAGTTAATTGCATCAATGAGTTCAATTAGAGCAACATCATTCCTTAGACTCCCTACATATGTTAAGATGAAGTCCTCTTCTTTAAAACCCAACTTCTTCTTTGCATTAGGTTTTGATATTTTGGGGATAATTTTTTTCAAAGGATAATTCCAAATAATGCTCACATCTTTACCTGATATTTGTTTTAGGTGTGTTTGAATTGGTGAACTAACGGTAATTATTGAATCAACATGTTTAACTAATTTCAATTCAAGTTTTCCAATAATTGAGCTTGTAAATTTTCCATACCACTCCTCATAAACTGCGGGTGTTAATTCATGTGAATCATATACAAGCTTGATGGAATTGGGATAAAGTACCTTTAAGATAACTGCACCAAATAGAGTGTTAAAATCATTAGCATGGATAATAATTCTTTTATTTCTGATTTTCAATTTTAATCCAAATAGTACAATTGAAATTTGAAACAGCAAAGCAGAGATAACAAATTGTATCTTACTAAATTTTCTCGATGATAACAATTTCAATGATTTGACTTCTAAGCTATTTTTCTTATAATTTCTATAAATTCCTTCTCTATCCCATGATAAAACGAATGATGGAAAATGGCATCTATCAAAAGTTGATACTTCTTGCTTTATACGTGGATCTGTAAAGAATGGACCTGCAAGTAACACATAGATTAATGGTTTTTTATGAGTAGTTGATGTGTTGCTAGAAATCAATTTTACTTTACCACATTATTGTAATTTTTTAATTTACTCGATTAATTATATACAAAAACTAATCAATCAGCTACTTGATTCAGTTTTGTAATAACTCTTCATAGATATTTATAATATTTTTAGCAATGTGCTCCCAAGTAAATTGCTTTCCATATTCTTGAATATAATTAGAATCCCATTTCTTATCTAAACCTACCTTAATAGATTCAGCTAATTGTTTCCAATCATAAGGTTCTACTAGTAATCCTAGTTTATCGTTAATAATAATTTCAGGAATTCCACCAACATTGCTAGCAATAAATGGTTTACCACATCCTAATGATTCAAACATAACAGTAGGATTACCTTCACTTAGACTTGGCAGGACAAAAATATCAGATGCATTATACCATATAGGTATCTCTTCTGATGGTTTGTTACCGCCTGCTAATATAATGTTATTTTGTAAATTATGTTTCTTGATTAATTTTGATAATTCATTCATTAAATGTCCATGACCAATTATATAGAGTAAAATATCGTTTCGTTTCTCACAAACAATTTTCATTGCCTCAATGAGATATTTATGACCTTTTTTCTTCTCTAAAGTACCAATGTTTATGAGAATTTTTTGATCTAAAGGTAAATCTAATGCTTCTCTACATTTCCTTTGATTTAATGGTTTAAAAGAATCTTTAGGATAACCATTTGGAATAGCAATTAATTTACTCTCATTTATCCCTATTTTAACGAATTCAGCTAAGTCAATTTGATTTACCCTAATTATTTTATCAACTTCATTCCATATTCTACCAAAAATCTTGCTTCTAGATTTAATCTCATCTAACAACCATTCTCGATTCTCATGAACTGTTAAAACAACTGGTACATTAAAAATTGTCTTTAATTGTGTTGCAACAAAACCAGCAGGCCAAGTAAAATGAGCATGTATAATATCAATATTCACATCTAATTTTTCTAACAGATTTTTCACTTTGAGAAATAATATTTTTCCAAAATAGTTTCTATAAAAGAGTGGTAAGGCTTTTACAAAATACACTTCAACATTATCGTGACTATAATTTTCTGCATAATAGATATCTTTTGTACCTTTAGGTACAATTTTTAAACTTGATATTGGTGGTGGGATTTTAGGATTTACAGCAATAACAAATACCTTATTGAAATGTTTCTTCAACTCATCAACTTGTCGTTTAACAAAAATACCGGTTAGATTATTCTTTTGGTGAGGATAATAAGTTGTTATAACTAAAAGATTATCAAACTTCATTGGTTAAACCGTCAGCTTTATGTTGTTATTTTAAACAGCTTATAGATAAGTTTTCAATGTTTTTGTTAATATCTATTATCATTTATAAAAAAACTTATACTTTAGGGTAGAAGCGATTTCAATTTTTATTTCAATTATAAATTGTACTTACATTCCAGATATTGAAATGCTCTGTTGAATAAGCAAGAGGTACTAAGTTGTTAAGTGAAGCTATAAATGGGGAATCTATTACTGAAAAGAGTATTGTTACTTCTGTGGAGTTTTTTGCAGTAACGAAATATGAGATGTTGAAAGTCTTTAATATATTCTGAGAAATTGGTGAAAAGCAATCATTTAGCAATAGCTGTATATACAATTCCCGACCTGTTTTTAGTTCACAATCATAAAATACTCCTTTATACCATTGTGTAACAGGTAAAAGAGAACAATTGTAATCATTTATTGTTTTATTACTAAGTAAAAACAATGTTCGACTATGGACATCTTGCAGAAAAAACCAACCTGTTAATGCAGCAAGATGAACACTAACTGTTGGATCAAAGGAATCGAATGTTCCTTGTCCTTGCTCTAAAAGGAAATTAGCAATATCAACTTCTTCCTTTGTGATATGCGTATACAAGTAACCATCTCTATTAAAGAAGGTTGAATGTCTATCTATAATGAACATACTATTCAAAATTATAACAGAAAGTAATGATAGTAGTAAGAATTGAGATTCGAATTTCTTGATTTTCGAAATGATGTTTGATTTAGTATTAAGTTTCTTGTTATTAATAACAACAATTGTTGTCACTATCAAAACGAATAGAATCAATATCAAGTAGGGATAGGCTCCAACCCTGTATAATACAAAATTATAAACATAAATAAACACTGCACTTAGCAATGTTAATGCAATTGTAATTATGAGAAGGAAGATTTCGTTATTCTCATAAAGGTAATTTATTAGATAAGCACTTATTATTGCAAATAATAACCATAAATAGTAAATTGAGTAAACAATTCGATATACAAAAATAAATGGTAATATAAAATAGATCAAACTCAAGATTTTTTTGTTAGAGTTTAATGATTCAAGCAATTTATTTGATTTCATAGTTGCAGTAAAAATAAGAAAAATAAGTAATAATGGGAACACTATACCAAAATTAAACCATAAATCTACAAAAGATTGACTTGTATCTAAAATTATTTTTGAATCTGTTATCATCTCTATGTAGCTGGATATGTCAAATTGAACCGATTCCCAAGTACTTTCTATCTTTAATACAACATAGAAAATTATGTATGAAAGGGTGTAAATAAATAGTAAAAGATATATCCAAATTCTTTGTCTTACATAATTCCAAAACTTGATTTTACGCAGATTATTTTCTTGAGTAATTTCAACAGGGGTATGTATTAAAACTAAAAAATCCTTTTTGGACACCCATCTAATAAATCTTAAAATTAGAGCAATTACAAAAATTATAATGAGCAATAATGCTGCTCGATGAAAGAAGTTCAGTATGAATCCAAGAGTAATCTCACCCAGTAAATAAAGTGTATTTTTTTTTTCCTCCCATCTTAATAATAGTAATATAAGAAACGGTAAAAGTGACCAGAAAGGTAATCTAGTACTCGAGTTATAGTAACTATATCTAATTAAGTTTGGAATTGAAATTGATAATATTAGGAAAAATACATTTACAGGAAATTTTAAGTCAAGCTCTTTTGATAGAAAGTAACATGAAACAATAAAGATTGTTGAAAAGATATAATCGAAAAGCAGAATACTAAACATAGTATGTTGATTTGTAATTAATAATAGGAAACTCATAATTAATATGGATCCGATTGGATAACCCGAAAAGGGGTTTAATCCTAAACTACTAGCAAAATTGAATCCATTAGTAAAATATTCACCTTGTAGAATCAGCTTTGACTCCCACACAAGTAACAAACCATCTGCTCCTTGTGCATACAAAATTCTTGGAATTCTCAAGAGCAAATTGAGGATAATAGCTATGATCAAGGTGTAGTTACGTTTCATGTAAACCGATTCTAATAAAGTTGGATGATTTTTTAATTATTTGGAACAAGTCAATAATCCTAATGAAAAAGATTTAAAGGTCTAATCTAGTTCAAATAAATAAAATTAAATTAGTTGAGAGAGCTGAATGATGAGAAAAAAAGCTTTAGTACCAATTTTACTAATTCTTACATTTCTCTCAATAAATCTGAAAATTGATGAAAGTTATGAAATCTTGAACATTGAGCAATTAGACTTAGATGATGTTATTCAAATAAGATGGACTTTCAGAACAAATGGAGCTATTTATTCTTCACCAACTTTTATTGATATAAATCAAGACATGATTTTTGAACTTATATTTGCTTCAACAAATGGTTATATCTATTGTGTAGATTCTACAGGGACCTTAATTTGGAAATATAACACTGATTCAGTAATTAGATCTACACCTACAATTTATGATATTAATAATGATGGGAATATGGAGATAATTTTTGGTTCAGATGAAAATACACTATATTGTTTAGCTAGTAATGGAACATTAGTTTGGAAATATTCTACTTTGGATTCGATTTTCTCCACACCAGCAGTTGCTGATCTTGATAATGATGGGAATCTAGAAATCTTAGTAAGCTCTCTAGATAGTTATATTTATTGCCTGAATTATTCAGGTGAGCTAAACTGGCGATATAAAGCTGATAGAGCAATACACTCTTCTGTTGTAGTAGGCGATATAGATAAAGATAACTATAGTGAAATATTGGTTGGTTCAGATGATAACAATCTCTATTGTTTAAACTATTTAGGAGAAAGAGTGTGGAATTATGAGACTAATGATTTAATCCGATCTTCACCAACTATAGGTGATTTGGATGGGGATGACAATCTTGAAATTATTTTTGGATCATACGACAATAGAATCTACTGTTTAAATTGGGATGGAACTTTAAATTGGTTTTATGAAACTGGAGATTCAATTTACGCATCGCCAGCTATTGGGAATATTAATGATGATCAGAAATTAGAAGTAATAATTGGTTCATGGGATATGAATGTTTATTGTTTAAATTCCGATGGTGATATAGTTTGGAAATACAAATCTGATGCTTGGATTAGCTCGTCAGCTGCTATATTTGATTATAACAATGATAATAATTTCGATATTGTTTTTGGTCAAGATAATAACTACATAAAATGTTTAGATAATAATGGTAGTTTGGCTTGGGAGCATTCAAAAATTACCTGGGAATATGCTGTAACAGCAACTCCTTGTGTAGTGGACATAGAGAATGATGGAGTATATGAGATAATTATTGGAATAACAAATGGTAATCTTGTTTGTTTAGAATTCATTGATATATCAGAATCAGGAAAACATCAATGGTATTCTTTTAAGGGATCAATTTTCAACACAGGTCATATAGATACAGATAGTGATTATTTAGATGATCTAGTTGAATTACAATTAACATCGAGTACTACTAATGTTGATTCTGATGAAGACGGAATAAATGATGGTTTAGAAGTTATTTCAGTCAAAACTAATCCTGTTAACAATGATACAGATTATGACAAATTAACTGATTCATTTGAATACTTTGAATTGTTAACTGATCCTCTAAATAACGATACAGATTCAGATCTAATGTCTGATGGATTTGAGTTTGAGTTTGGTTTCGATCCGTTCAGCAATCTTGACAGTAACATGGATAGTGATCTTGACGGATTGTTAAATGTTGAAGAGTTTAATTATGGAACAAATCCATTATCAAATGACACAGATTCTGATTATATCACAGATATAGACGAAATCTTTGTTCACAATACAAATCCTATTTTAAATGATACAGATTTGGATTTGCTTTTAGATGGTATGGAATTATTAGTTTATAATACCCAGCCTTTGAATAATGATTCAGATTCTGATGATATGAGCGATGGATATGAAGTATTGTTTGGGCTGGATCCATTAAATGCATCTGACCGAAATGAGGATCTAGATCTTGATGGATTACTTAATGTAGAGGAATATAGCTATGGGACAAATCCTGCACACAATGATACAGATAACGACCAGTTATTAGATTTTGATGAAATTAATCTATATTTAACAGATCCAGTAAGTAATGATACTGATTTAGACAATCTGCAAGATGGAGAAGAAATCATAACTTATTCTACAAATCCAAACATAAATGATACTGACCTAGATAGAATGAGTGATGGATATGAAGTTGAGTATGGGTTCAATCCATTGGATCCAGCTGATAATATAACAGATAGTGATGAAGATGGAGTAGTTAATTCCCTAGAGTTTGAGCTGAATCTTAATCCAAGAGATAATGACACAGATAA
>JAUVZH010000224.1 GCA_030602675.1 Candidatus Heimdallarchaeota archaeon
GATTAAGAACATTAAACAGCTTCAAGCAATGTTCCAAGAGTATTTTGATCAAACAGGAAACATACTTTACAAAACACCCAATAGTCCAGAAGTGGTAATTACAAATCTCTGGGTAGTAAGGTTATTCTCATTTTTAACTGATCAACCTATTGGAACTAAGAAATATGATTCTTTAAGAGAACCTCTGATATTTAAGCAAGAACCTTTTCGCTCCTATTACTGGTCTGGTGTTATGGATGCGGATGGAAGCTATAAAAAATCGAATGTAGCATTTGTTAGTGCTTCTTCAAGATATGCTAAGGACTTTAAACAATTCCTTTTATTAAATGAAATTGATTCAACACTTACTGAGAGAGAGGATAACACCGTAAATGTATACATTCCAGCTAGATTTCATATTCAACTAACTGAATTAATAACTTGTTTACATCCTGAAAAGAAACTAGAATTTGATAAGCTAAAGTCTGTACCTTATCGAACAGCAACCTTTTTTGCTGGATTTAAAGAATCATCTCTTACTAATGGATATTTTGATTTCAGGTTAATAGATAATTTGAGTATCACTAAATTAGGACAAACAATCCGTCAAATAAGAGGGAAACAACCAAGAAGAACTTTTGCAGAAAAAATACCAATAAGCGAAAGAGCTTTACAAGCAATCGAAAATGGAACAATGAGTATCAACATCTTACTATTAGATGAAATTTTGAAAATGACTAATTTACAATTAATGCCCTTTCTTTCTAACCAAAAATCTAGTCGATATCATATTCGAAGTTCAGAACATGTGAAACTTGTTACACAACCAAATGAGTATCTTTCATCACTTCTAAAACCACTCATTTTTTATAAGAAACTTGTCAAGGTTCCCATTGCTGATAAGAAACTCATACAAGATTTGGGAAACTATTTCCAAGTCTCTTTACAAAATAATAAAATAACCAATAAATTACTTTTGCAATTCTTATCAACATTTTGTGAAACAAAATTTCTAGAAAATCAATGAAAGTTTATTAAAAGAAATTGGTAGAAACAGAACTTCCACCATCTAGTGTACAAGAGGGGTATTTCGAGGTATTTTTGAAGACTAAAATGGGTTTTTTGCCGTTTTAAATCGTTTAAAATCGACCTTTGATTTTTACTTTCAGACTTTTTTACTAGTAGAGAGTTTTTCATCAATTTCAAAGATTCTTGTGTTGGTTTTTGGATTTTGTTACCAGCAATTCATTTACTTTTAGGATTTTCTTACCAGTTAGCTCTTTAAATAGCTATTTTGTCGAGTAAAAGACTAGGAGATGTCTATGTCAAATCCGAACTTATTGATTCTAAAACCCGGTTTGGACCATACCTTCCCTGAATTTAACTCCAAGATCAAATTCACTGCTGTTATGGAAGAGGTATTATACACACTCTTAGTGTTTTTTTTCTTAAGTGGTGACTCAAAGTTCACTAATGTGGTGAATGATTTAATTAGAGTACTTGGTCACACTTCCAAAACCATTGGTTCAACCTTAAACTCTCTTGATCAGCTAGGTATAATTACTTACTACCAAGATGGTAGATATAAAACGATTGAGCTAGAACTTGAGAACACATTCTTGAAGAGTGTTATAGCACGATTTTTTGGCATAACTGACTTTACGAAAATGAAATGTAAGAAATTAAAGCGAATTCTCTTTGGTTTTTACCCAATCCACGATTTTGAGCAAACAATGATATTGTTCCAGAGTGAAACAAAGCGTTTGGATCTACTGATAGATAAGTATAGATACTTGTTTGATTGGGCAGAAAGTATTGCAGAATTAGAAAGACTTGCGAAAACGACTTACTCTATTGATGGTCCGGTTGAAGGCAATCCTGTTCTGTTGTTTATTGATAGAATTGTTAGTGGAATGAATTTTCAACAATCAATTCAATCTTCGGATTTGTCTGTTCAGCAAATAGCAGATATTGTTACCGAGGTTGTCTCCGAGTTTGAAGAGATTCCCCCTTGGTTAGATGCTGCTGTTATTGGTTGGTATAATCCTTTGGTTGTTTTGGAGGAGGAATTGAAGTGAGTTATGTAAAGAATGAGCTTAAAGAACGAATCTATTCACTTTTTTCCCAAGGAGAGTTTGGTATTGATGGTCTTTCTTGTACTGAAGTTTCGACAATTATTAGCAAGGAACCCAAAGATACTAATCAAGTAATGAAGGGGTTAGCTGATTCTGGTAAGTTAACTCGAGTAAAAACTAAGCAAGGCGTTAATCAAAAAGTCTTTGTGTATACATTACCATCTGAAGAAACTAATGAGGATGAACCAGAGAAGCTATGTAATAATTGTCAAAGATATTCAGGTTTAGAGAAGTGTATTTTGCTTGCACTAGTAAAAGAAACTGCTGCTTGGGTTTTACGAGGTGACTTGATGGCTCGAGAAAACGCAATCAGTTTGAAAGGTGTCAAAGGGTGTGCTTATCATGATCCCAGACAAAAAGGTCAATGCAAGCGGAAAACGATGAAGGATTTTATCAAAAAGAATACCGATGCAATTACCTTTGAATTTCGATGCCCAATAGATAGGTGCGAGAGAGTCATTGATGAACTCAGCCTTTCTATGCAATTAAAAAACATTGGAGCAAACACTTTGTACTGTCCTCATTGTGGGTCACCGATCAATTTTACGTTCAATCATGGGTTGGGACGATATAATGTTCAATACTGGGATAGTCGATTTGATATCTTACAAAGGGATTACGAACGACTGACTGGGATGGAGCTAGATAGTAGGTATGATTCAGAACGTTCTTATGGCTTTTCTATTGTAAAAGAAGAAAGCTCTCATCTAGATTTTAACATAGAAGCTATCTACGTGGGAAATGATTTAACTCCTATTGAGTTTCGAGATTCAAAAGACCTTACTTGTTTTTCCCTTAGACAGTTGAATTACATTGCAGTGAAGTATGAAGAAGACTTTCTCTATCTCAAAGAAAAGTTGCATGACATTGATCCTGCTACAGGAAAACCATTATACTTCAAAATTGATTTACTGCATTCCAATAATCCCATCGAAAGCACTGAACCAACATTAAAGGAAATTGGTGGAAATGAAATCCTTATCGCTACTGGTGCAACTTTCTTTCCAATGTTTTTCTCCAACATACTCGACTGAAGAGCTGTTCTTGAAAAAAAAGCATCTGACATGACTGATGCTGGGTTTCGAAATGATTTCAAAAGAGCTCTTAAATTGTTTGATCGTGATATCAAGAAATACTCTACTCCTTGGAGTGTCTCTTACAAAGAATGGCAACAAAAAGAGGGAGGATTTGCTAGTATAATGCTTGAGCCTTTCAAAAAAGAAACTGAAAAATATGGGTTTGAAAACATCTCTCGAGAAAAAGCTAGGATGACTCGTTGGGAACCATTCATGCGTTATGGGTTATATACCGCCCGAACACCTAAAGCCTGTTTTGAAAACGGTGTAAATAAATTAACTGATAATTACATAAAGAAAGAAATCTACAATGATTTATCAGTACCTTGGGATGACTTACGAGGGTGGTGCCATCGAAAATACTCGTTTGGACTCTTTCTAGATTTTATAGAACCAAGTAGAGCAATAGCACAATTGTGGATAAATGAAGTAATTAGAAATGAAGAGATTACTCCTAATGATTTTGAAACAGAACGTGGGAAAAGGTATGAGAAATACTATTACATCGAACCAAATTCACATGCACATGAAGTAGCAAAACGTGTAAGTAAACAAATTCTCCATACAAAATTTCCTTTAACAACAGGCTTTGAATCAACAACTAAACGAATGACAAACAAGTCAGCTGAACAACTCAAAAGATTGCTAAATCAACTTTCTAATTCTTCAGTAGAGCTATTTGTTGGGAACAGAAACAATGGACAAGAGAAAACTATCTGGAAGAAATTACAGGAAACGAACAGTCAATCTTCCTTGACTGCAAAAGAGTTTCAATTGTTGCAAAATCATGTTCGAAAATTCTTCCAAGAGGAATTTTCCTTTGAACCATTTACTATTGCTGAGATAGTATAAGGAGATGAGAAAATGTCTAAGAAAAACAATGTAGAAAATAATTCTGATCCAATAAGAATTTTAAATGGTGCTATCATTGAAATCCTTACAGATGACGATATTCGGATTCGAAAGAAGAAGAATATAGTACGCTACAAGTTAGCCTTAGAAGAAGTCGTTGCTAAAGGATTCATACGTACTCATGCTATTGTTACCAATTGGTTACTAGAATTATTCAAATATGGGGAATTAAGATCTTTAACATTTCATGAGCTAAAGGAGAAACTCCCTTGGTCTTGGGATAAAACTCGAGAGTATTTCGATTCCCTAGAAGAAATAAGTATTGTCAATTATTCCAGAGATTCACAAGGAAGAAAGACTTGCAGTCTAACTATTGACAATGAATATAGAGCAAGGCAGATTAAAAAATTACTCGAATTTTACAAACGAAGTGGAATAGATTCACGAATTACTATTTCCGAAATAAGAAAGGAATATACTAAGTATGGAAGAAAATTGAATGAATGGTTTTGCAAGAAACATGATGTGAAGAAACTATCCATAAAGATTACACAAGCTTCATCTAGCACAGTTGAGAAATTCATCCATGATATAACTAACATCATTACAAGATCAGAAGAAAAGGAACTAAAAGTGAATCTATTAGAGTTTTTGAAGAAAAACCCACTATTGATAAGATCACTAAAAAGGAGTGGGTAAACTTGGTGGTTCAAGAGTATGAATTAAATCTGAATGCAACTGAATTTCTATATCTTTTGGATTGTCCACAAAAGTTCAGACTTTATAGAATCCTAAATCCTCTACCAAATAAAGACGATTTCATGAATAGTAGAAGATCACTATCATCCTATGAAATGAGAGGATACCAAGGGAATAAGGATATTGGTATCAAGTATCATCATTTCTTTGAAACTTTTCACAAAAAATATGCAAAAGTGATTCATCAGACTGTACCCCCAGAAGAGATATCAGAAGATAATATAAAACTGCTTTATTGGGTTAATCAACAAGAAAAATACATCGTTGTAAAGGATGATTGTTACTGGTATCCGGTTGAAAGGGAAGTACGGTTAATGACTGAGAAAAAGCGAGGTCAAATAGATTGTATAGAGTTCTGTGAGGACAAGCTTGGTTTACGGTTGATTGATTACAAACCAACTCCTGATTCTAATGATCAACTTCTATTGCTGTTCTATGCAAGTCTGTTTAATGAGTATCGTTTGGAGAACAAAGTAGAAGGAATACATGATTATGATGTTTTAGAAGCGGGTTGTTATTATTATAAGATGGGAGTAAGAAATTGCTATAATTTATTGGAATTAGATATGTTAGCATTTA
>JAUVZH010000384.1 GCA_030602675.1 Candidatus Heimdallarchaeota archaeon
AAAACATAGATTTAATATTGTTTAGTCCAATGTCTCGTTGCCAGGATACTGCAAATGCTATTAAAAAACTTCAAGAGAAGAGTGCTTTCAAGGAAGAACCACTTTTAATAGATATCAATTTTGGTGACTGGCAAGGGAAAACCCATTCAGAAATTTTCAAGGAAGATCCTGAAGCTCAATTATTCTGGAATGAGCAACCTGAAAATTTAGTTTTTCCTAATGGTGAAACTTGGTACAGTGTTTATGAACGTCTCGATAAACTGATTAAGAAACTAAGAAAACAGGAAGAAAAGATTGTAGTACTTGTTTCACATAGAGTAGTTCTGAATATACTCATGCTTTATCTTATTGGTTTAGATTCATCTCATTTCTGGGATTTTCATTTTGATAATGCATCAATCTCAGAAATAAACCTAAAGGAGAATGGCTCTTTTAGAGTTCAAAAATTAAATGATACACATCATTTACCAAAAAGATCAAATTGAGTAGAACTGAGGATAGAAAAACTATAAAAGCGGAACTATTTTTTTCAGCTTTTATATTTCCATTTTACCATGTGTGCACCACATATCTCCCTTTTTTTCATTTTATCATCTTAATTTTCATTAGTAATAGCTTAAAAGGAAGAAAAACATTGTTTTGAAAGGAATTTCCATCTGTGGTGCAATCCATTATTAAAACTAATTATAACATGTTTTATACGAATGTAGCAAAACAACAAAAAGAGAAACTTTTCCTCTTTAGAGATACACATAGCTATAGAACCCTTGATAAAAATGGTATAGAGTGGAGTTATTTATTTTCAGGAAAAGGAGCTGATATAATACTTTTATTAACAGGTGGATCAAGAGCAGGTGAATCTTATTCATTATTTCCTGAATTAGAAAAACATTACAGAGTCATTTCTCCAACTTATCCTATTGTAGATGAAATAGAAACCCTCGTAATAGGTATTGAAGAGATTCTTAAAAAAGAGAAATTGAAAACGGTAATTCTCTTTGGAAAATCACTAGGTGGGATGATTAGTCAAGTCTTTGTTCGCAAATACCCAAATAGAGTTAGCAAATTAATTATTGCTAATACTATGTCACCCAATCCGAGATATAATAGACGAAGTAAAATAACTGCAAAGTTCCTAAAGGTTTTACCAAGAATAGTTGTTAGAAAACTAACTGAAAATCATCTTTTACAATTGTGGAATGAAGCGCAGGAAGAAGAAAGAGATTTTTGGACTGCTTATTATAAAGAATTATTATACACATATATGCCCAAGGAGTGGATTATCTCACAATTCAAACTCTCATATGATTTTAGTAACAGTTTTCAATTTTCACCAGATGATTTAAAGAAATGGGATGGGAAGATGTTGATTATTGATTCTGAATTTGATGAAATATTTGATTCTAGTTTACAACGAGAACTTAAGATGTTATATCCACAAGCAACCAAACATACAATAAAAAATGCAGGACATTCTCCTACATTAAGTAAAAGGAAAGAATATCTCTCAGTGGTTTTTGATTTTCTGCAGAAATGTTAAACTACAAAAATCGAGCAAGGTCATTTCTCTGGAGTTCCCTTTTTGAAGGAATGCCTGTCTTCTGATCATAATCTCGATATCCATACCATTCTTCTAATTGCAGTTCTAAATCTGGTACATTTCCTTTTGTTAGACCATCTAATTTTCGCATCATAACTTTTGGCATTATTTCCATTGAAGGCTTCCAACCTAATTCTAGGTTTATCAGACGTTTTATTGAAAATAAGCGATCTCCGATAGTTATAAGATCACTTGTTAAGATATGCTCACTCAAAGCCATTGACAAAAGCTTTGCAATAATTGATGGAGGAGGATTATAAAACTGGCAAACACCCATTGCATTGTATAGTTGCCTATAGCTTTGTAATCTAGTAACTGGTTTAACAACTCCTTCACTGCTATGACGATTAGTTGGAAAGTTATCTACTCCTATCTCAGGGAATTGATACCCTTGTTGCGCAAAATATGCATCGCCATTTAAATGGCAAGCTCCCCTTGGGCTTGTAGCATAGACTACTGCTAAACCACTAAATGCTCTTGGATCATGAAAAGGTGATTCTAGGCCAGAAATTTGTGGCGCTAAATCGATATTATTATACTTCTCAGCAAGAGCTTTACTTCCATCTGCGAGGATCTCTCCTATATCCTTTCTATATGCTATTAACTTCAATAAAGCTAATAATGAAGCAATGTCACCAAATTTACAGGAAAGATCAACAGGCAAATCACTTTTAGGAACAATCCCTTTTTCTACCAAATCAAAAAGTACACCAATTGTAGATCCCGAGCTTATCGTATCAAAACCATAATCATTAGCTAAATAATTTGCGTAGCTAACAGCTTCAAGGTTAGTTATTTCTAAATTCGAACCAAACGAAGCCAAAGTTTCAAACTCAGGTCCATCATTTTCTTTCATTTTGTATTTGCCCGTCTTAATTTCAATTTTCCTACCACATGCAATTGGGCACCGAAAACAAGTAGATTTTCCTGTCAAAATAGTTTCAGACATTGTAGTTCCAGAAAGATTCTTACCATTTTCAATCACACCTTTAGACCAATTTCTGATTGGCATGTCACCATACAAGTCCAATGCGACATCTACATAACCTGCAGTGCCAAAATCACTGAAAACCTCAGCAGCAAAATCTTCTTGAACAGCTTTGTATCCTTGTTTTGAAATGCTGCTGAATTCCAAAGGTAAATCGAATTTTCTGTTAGAACCACTTATTGCAATTGCTTTAAGATTTTTCAAACCCATAATAGCACCCATACCTGTTCGTCCAGCAGCTCTTCCTCCTGTTGTCATTATACAAGCATATTTTACTAAATTCTCTCCAGCAGGTCCTATACAAACAATTTCGTATTTCTTATCTTGTAACTCACTTTGAATTCTTTCCAATGTTTCATATGTTCCTAATCCCCAATAGTCCTGAGCATCCTTTATTTCTACATTAGAATTATTAATTTTTAAAAAGACAGGTGTTTTTGAACTACCCTCAATTATTATTCCGTCAAAACCTGCGAATTTTAGAGCAGGACCTATTTTACCCCCAATATTTGATTCACCCCAAATACCTGTAAGAGGGGACCTAGCACAAAAATTAGATCTTGCCGTACAGTAGGATGGTAAACCAGTTAATACACCTGTCATGAAGTACAAGTCATTTTGAGGTGATAGTGCTTCAGGGATAATTCCTTTATATTTGATTTTCTGCCAAAAGAAATAAGCAGCTAATCCACTACCACCAATAAAACTGGTTGCAACGTCAAGATCCAGTTTCTCTTGTTGAATGGTTTTGTTAGTTAAATTAACTCTTAGAATCTTTCCACGGAAGCCTGACATTTTAACACCTTTAATTTACATGTTTATTTCAATCTGCATAAAGTCAATTCAATTGAATAATGAGATTAAAGAAACTTAGTG
>JAUVZH010000019.1 GCA_030602675.1 Candidatus Heimdallarchaeota archaeon
AATTTGTTTGAGTAGATTACATCAGAGGTTACATCATTATCGACATGATAAATTTTGAGATCTTTAAAATCGATACTTCCTGAGGAGACTGGAAACCCAGTTGAAATAGTTGTACTTGTTAACGTTACATCTGTTCCTTCAACAATTGGATCATCTTCAGAACTTGAGAGATTTGTATAAGATGGAGAAATAAGGTCATTAATTTGGTTAGGTAGATCGGATTTTTGTGTTTTCTCACTTTCTTTTATTACAAATTGAATATCTTCAGGTACATATTCTAACCCAAGAGTATTTGCTAGATCAATTGATGTAAAGATTGTCAAGGAGATGTAAAGTATAATTACTACTAATGCTTTCTTTTTCATTTTACTACCTCTGAGAATCTATTTCTCTTTCATTTATTATCTCGAGAAATTTTGTTTTAAAAGGTCTAAATTGCTTAAACAAAAATCGACAAAAATCTACTAACTTATTTTATGATTTTTGTAGAAGAATTTTAGTCGCTCAACCATTTTGTATGAATTCTTACATTCTATTGCTCTTGGAAATACATTCATGTATGAGATTCGATTATCTAAGATTATCCATGAGCCAACATCATTTTCAGATCTAATCATTCTTCCCAGACACTGTCTCATAGTTACTACAGCTTGCAAATAATTCATGTAGTTTGTTGCTCGAACTTCTCCCCAAAACTTACTATACTCTTTAATTATCTCTCTTAATGATCTAGATGGTGGCGGGAAAGGCAAACCAGCAATAATAACCGCTGAGATCAAAGAGCGGTCATCTTGAACGATCTCTATGCCTTCAGAAATCTTACCTCGAGCAGGAGCAACAACAATAGCTTTTTCTTCACTTTTTTTGACTTCATTAATGAACTTAGTAATTGGTTGATTTGGGATTTCAACAAATTTTGTCTTGAGCAAGTTTGCAAAAACAGCAGTTAATTCATAATTTGGTGTAAAAACTAATGTATGCCCTGGAATCACATCTACTAAATGCTTTATTGTTTTACTATAATGTAAATACCTCTCTGTAGATCGACCCTGGTACTTCATCGTTAGTTCAGGATCACTAGTTGTTAGAATGATTCTATTTTTCCCTAGTTTCTCTGATAAAACAGAAATCTTGTTTGCATCTGGAACTCCGAGGAAATCACCAAAATGCTTTAGTGGTCTGAAAGTACCTGATAGTAGTATAATTTGTTTTGAAAGTTTTATTGAATTGAGAATATTTCTAGGATCTTTCAAGTAGAGTGTGAATTTCTTATCTGCTGTTAAATAACAACTATAATAATTCTCGAGGAATTCACTAACTTTTAGTGTGAAGCTAATATCTCTATAGCCTTGCTCAATTCTATTTAAGAGATATTGTTTTCCACTTTTCCTCAAGTCATCTAATGTTCCTTCATCTATGTCTAATTGATGTAAACCCTCTTTTCCTTGCAATCTTTGGAGTATTTCAAAAGCAGAATGGTGACCTATTTCATTCACTGCGCGATAAAGCACTCTATAAGATAAACCTCCAAAATCTCCTTTTGCTAAATTGTGTGCTTCATCAATTACTATAGTTGTATTTGCTAAATCAATATCCATATTTTCAAACAGAATTTCTTGCAATTTAGGATTTAATAAGAAGGGATAAGTTGTGATGACCATATTAGCATTTTTCAGCGCGGCTTTTATAGCTAAGTATGGACAACCAATATTTTCTATTTTATTTTCAAGGAGCCAGAGAACTTCTGCTAACCCAACACCTTTCTTTATGAAATCACTTATTTGTGAAATAACAAAATTCGAAAGTGTTTTTCCAGTAGAATATTCTTCTTCTAACAGATAAAATGCTTTGTTGTGGGAACAGTTAAACAGTGGACAACCAATTTGCGTGAATTGTTTTCTGTTATTTTTTGTTACTAATGGACAAACATGGCTTTTACCTACAAGTGGAACAAGTGAGTAAATTGGTTGGTTTGTTTTTCTATTATAATCATTTATCAATCCTAATTCTCTAAACCATGCATCCATTTGCCCTAGCATTTTTGTGAAAATCAATATCTTTTCGTTTTTTTCTTGTCTACTTAAGATTGCAGAAAGTACTGCAGCTGTTTTTCCACTGCCAGTTTCAGCATCAATTAAAAGAACTTTGTTAGTTGCTTTTTGAATTGCAGATATTATCGCAAATTGCTCTCTTCGATAGTTGTGATATGGAAAAATATCATTAAGACGTTCCCAGAAATTTACAAATTCATTTCGACCTTGATTACTTTCTGAATTCAATGTTTATAGCAATCCTTGAAGAGATAATACTTCTCAAAGACTTCTGTTAGAATTTCCTTTTAAAACAGCTAATAGTCATATCCATATTGCCCAGTTCTTATTGATTTGTTAATACTCTCATCATGTCTTTAGGATCGAAAGAGTCGAACAATAGCAATAATTGGATAAAGTAAAATTAGCAAAATTATTTGACAAACATTATCAAATTGATTAGAAATATTGCTCAAGAGATGCTTGCTTTTTGTCTTTCTTTTCTGAATCCTGATCATCTACTTGCTTTGTTTTTTTAGCTTCTTTCTTTGCAGCAGCTTTTTTAGCTTTTCTTTCTTCAGCTTTTCGTTTTTTCTCTTCTTCCTTTCTACGTTTTTCTTCAGCTAATTTCTCTTCTTTCTTCTTTTCGTATTCAATTAAGATATCTGACCAATTATCACCTGTATCATCAAAACTTGAGAATCTTTGGTCGCCCATTGATGTTTGCTGCTTCATTTTTTCCTTATCATAGGCTTTCATTACTTTCTTTATTTTCCTGATAGATTCTTGGTTTTCTATTAGTGATTTCAATTGATTTTCATCTAATTCTAACCAATAAGCCATTTGTGCTGCATCACCAATACTACTGTTGAGTATTTGCTTAACTACATGCATCGATTCTCCTCTAGCAGCTATTGTTGAAGTGTGAGTTTTGTCAGCGATATTTGATGCAATGGAATCTCTCAGAGCTCTTGTAAACATTGTTTGTGCATACATACCGATTTTTTGAGGAAAAATATATTGTTTAATATTCTTTCCTGGACGATCAACATCAACAGCCACTCCACCTGATACTAAATCAAAGAAATATGAAAGAAGATTCCAACTTTGTCTACGCATTATTCTTCCTAGAAATCGATCAGCTGAAGCAAGGGTCTCATAAACTTCAGCAAGCTGTTGGTCACTGGAATGAAGGTAAGCATTTTCAAATACCCATAAAAGTAGCTCATCATATTTGATTTTTAAGCCATCTACTGCTTTTTTACCTTCAATAAAATCTTGAGCATTAAATATATCTACTAATGCTTCTTGTATTCCCTTTGTTTTATCTCTATAAGGTTTTAATAACTCAATATCAGATATTTTTCCACTTCGAATTTGTATAACCATGCTTTCTAAATCATTGATAGCACTTCTTAAATCACCATAAGCATTTTCTGCTATGAAGTTTAAATCCTCAGAAGTAAGCTTTAATTTCTGATCTCTACATATTTTCTTCAGAACTTTGAGAATATACTCTTGATGAATGGGGTGATAAGAAATCACTTTTGATTCTTTCCTAAGTGCTTTCAATTTTTTGTGATAAGCATTATTTGCTGTACAGATGATAGGTACTGCGGCTTCCTTTATTACATCAACTAATGATTTTGCTCCTCCTCTATCTTCTCTCCCAGTTATACCATCAACTTCGTCTATTAACAGAATCCGTTTACCAGTTGTTCCTCCAGTTAAGGTCCCTTCTTTTGCTGAGCTGCCAGCTATTCTCAATATTGCATCTTTATTACGTTTATCACTAGCATTCATTTCAACAAGTTCATAACCTCTTTCAGTAGCCAGTGCAATAACACTGCTAGTTTTTCCTGTTCCAGCAGGTCCATGTAATAAGGCAACTTTCCGTTTTGCTTTTGGTGACCATGAATCAAACCAATCTCTCAAAGCTTCAACTGCATCTTCATTTCCTACTACTTGACCTAAATTTGTTGGTCGATAAAGTTCTGTCCATGGTACATTTTTTTCTGTCAAAATGCAATTACCTCAACTAGTTAAGGAATAAATTACAAAGGATTATTTCATTAATCCTTTGTATCATTTTAAAAATAAAAAGTTCACTATTACCATTTCTAATAAAATGAATAAGAAATAAATCGGTTAAATTAACCGATTCTTTGGGCAGTTTCGATTTGTAGACCTTCTGCCTCTAAATTGACAGGATAAAGTCTTGTATCATAAATTGCTTTTCTCATTTTTCTTACTCGGAAAGTTCTCTGGAGTTGATCTGACCTTTCTCTTAAGTAAAAATCGATAACCCCATCAGCGATATGACTGAACAAAACTTCAGTTTTGGGGTCATGCATCCCTTTAACCATAAGAAGTAGATGTACTCCGCCAACCTTTCTAACAACGGTTGTTATCAAATTCTCAACTAATTCTCGAACTTGATCAACATCGTAATCTAGTAAAAGATGTGATAATGTATCAATGATCGTAAATGGTTGCACAGATTTTGCTACGTTTTTAATAAATTTCGTTCTTAATAGATTCAATAGGCCTTTATCCCAGGCTATTACAGGTGAGGTATCATCTGTAGCATATTTTGCTCCATATGCATCAATATATGTCCATGAACCAATAGACTTGTAGGTTTCAATATTCCAGTTAAATGTCATCATTTCCAAATCCACTTCTGAGGGTGGTTTGTCAACTGAAACATAGAACACTTTTTTCCCTTCTTTTGCTTGATTATATAACATTTGTAAGGCGAATATTTCATAACTTGATCCTGGTTCACCTAACAACAATATGAGAGAACCATCAGGTATTCCACCACCAATTGTTACGTCAAATCCAGGTATTCCACTCGATTGAGTTTTTACTTTAGTTGCTTCCTCAATAGGCGTTTTGACTGGTATTCGTTGAAAATCCATTTTTTTGTTCTCCAAATAAGCAAGTATCTTTCTTGTTATTTTATACTACCTTATTTGAAAACCTTTGTTATGTGGCAATTAGTAATCCTCTGCAGCTTTTGCTCGTACTAGCATGTGTTTTACCAGATAAAATGGTCCATATAGGACGTAAAAGATAGTGAGCGCAGCCATTAATGCAACTGGATAAATGATATAAGTAAAAGGAGTAGCTACACAAGCTACAATGGTTACAGCAGCTAATCCTAAAAGAAAAACTTCTAAGAAATTTTTTGGTAACTTTGTAGTTGGATACTTTATTGTCACTATCATCATTGTTCCTGTCAATATCATTAGTATTAATCCAACAATGGGTGTCGCAATAGAAGTGGATTCTACTTGTTCTTCAATGAATAATTTAATCATAATATAACAAGCTGCTACACAACCTGCACCTGGTGAGGGAATGCCTTTAAACCATTTTTTGGTGTGTTCTTTTGTAAATCTTATCAATCTAAAGATTGTACAGAAACCAAAATACAATCCTACAATTATTGAAAAAATTGCTAGAATGAAGTGAGCAGTACTTTCAGTATTTAATATTGGTAAACTTAAAGAAATCATAACTGCTGGTGCTAGACCAAATGATACTGTATCTGCTGCAGAATCAACAAATGTACCAATGAATCCTGGTTTCTTCTTTGCTAATCTCGCAGGTATACCATCTGTAAAATCAAATATGATTGCAAGTAGAACAAGTCTTGCAGCCCATAATGCAAATAGGTAATTTCTTGGATCTATTGATATTAGTATTATCGCTGTTACTCCGCTTGCGAAGTTGAGCAAAGTTATTGTATTTGCAATAACTGTTAAGATAATTCTAAGATAGCGAGGTAGTTCTGGTGGTTTCCATTTCTTTTCTTCTTCTTTGTCAACCTCTTCTTGTTCTAATTCTTCATTATTCTGTTTACCTTTAGTTTCAGAGGGCATAGTCATTCACTTTTTGAACTCGACAATAATTTCAAGTTGTTTCATTAATAACAAATTTAAATATTGTTTCTATCTCCAAAACATTAATTCATTAATTTAAAGGGATATTTAGTTTTCTTTATTGATCTCAGCAATAACCCTAAGAGCTTCATCAACATGCTTCTTTGGATTAAATTGAGAAACAAAGATATGTTGGATAATTCCTTTTCTATCAATGATATAAGTTACTCGTCCCGGTATTAATCCAAAGGTTGCCTTAACACCATAGAGCTTTCTTATTTTGTTATCACTGTCACTTAGCAAAATGAAAGGTAGTTTGTATTTTGAGGAAAAATCAGCATGTGATTCTAGCGAGTCCCCGCTAATACCTATAACTTCTGCATCAGCTTTTGTGAATAGCTCATAACGATCTCTAAAAGTGCATGCTTCAGCTGTGCATCCAGCAGTTTCATTTTTTGGATAAAAATAAACTACTAGTACTTTTTTGCCAATATAATCTTCCAATTTGATTATTTCGTCAGCTTTATTTGGTAAAGAAAATAATGGTGCCTTGTCACCAATTGCTAATAGTTTGCTTTTTGATTTCTTCTTGCTAATGGAATACATCTCCGATGAAACATTTATTCAACAAAAGAAATTTCAAACTCACAGAATTTATGACCAAGGCCATGACATTTTGTTTCTGTGACAATACAATCTTTACTGGTCAGTATTTGTATTCGACCAGCTATATACCCAGCCATGAAGTCGCAAAAAGTGGTACCTGAATCAATTGTTCCGGATGACATAGCACATTCGAAAATTCTCACTTTTAGTACTCCATCTTCTTCGATAATTTTGACATCAGCTCGCTCTTTTGCTGCTTGTATCATCCCAAAATGAAAGAATTTATTCAAAACATATAAAGATTGATCGAGTGTTAAAGGCCAAGAATAATTCTCATCTTCTAAATATCGCTGGAGTATATCCCTTCCAGGACCAAAAATGCCTAACTGTCTTCCTGCTGCATAAAGTAATGCTCCTGAAAAAGGATCAGCCATTTTAATATTCACAATTGCTTGCTGGAGCTTGGTAAAATGCACTTCATTACTGATATTCCCTCTGTTAAAAACATCTTTTGGACTAATGAAGGATTCATGTAACCTTCTTGAAATATCATGCAAGATTCCTTGGAAGTGCTGACTACGATCTTCTACTATATATTCTTCTTTACTTTCTCTTTGACTTCTACTTATAGGTTCATCTGAAACTAGTATCTCGAATTCACAAAACTCATGACCTAAACCAATGCATTTCGACTCATGAACAACACAATCTTTTCCAGTTAAGGCTTGAGTTATACCTGCCATTTCACCAGCTGAAAAATGGCACAAAGGTTCGCCAACAAAAGGTGCACCACATGCACTTGCTAACCCATGAATTCTTAAAATTGCTAAATCATCTTTAATCTTAACTATTTTAGCAAAATCTGCTAGTTTCATTGGAATATTGATAGTTTCATTGTCTGAGAAGTATTTTACTAAGCCATTAATTACTTCCTCAAATCTTTCTTTAGCCCTAAACTCGGTTCCAATATTTGGATTTAAAGTAATCATAAGATAAGTACCGACACCATACAACCCAACATCCTTCCCCGCTTGATAAAGGAGTTGAGGAACAAGTTTGTCTAGCGCAACAAGTGAAACCATCATTTGTTGCATAACACCAACATGAATATAATCACCAATATTGGGTCTGATGAAATCCTCATTCAGTAATGAATCAAAACTGTTTTTACTTATTGTAAGAAGAGTTTCCTTTCTTGCATCAAATGACTCTTCTCTATCCATCATTGATCCAGTTACTTGCTGCCACAATAAGTCTCTGATGTCACTCTCAGTAACTAAACCTTGAAGTACAATTTCATCGTCAATCATAACAGTTGGTAAGGTCCTCACATTGTACTTTTCAGCAATCTTTGGTTGTTGCTGCACATCTATCGTACTAATATGGCACATATCTTTATAGTAAGTACCTACATGTTTGTGGACAATTCGTTCAACATCAGGACATGCATAACAATCCGGGGATGTGAAAACTAACATACGTATTGGAACGTTAATATTATCAGACATTTGTCTACATCCAAAATGGTGATTGTATCTTATTATCTTAAATTATGTGTTGTGGTCTTTCTTTAAGTTTTTTGATAGATGGCAAGATTCAACAAATAGTAATTGAAGTCAATAATAAAAATAAATGCTGTACTTATATAGGTCTCCAACTAAAACTTAAATTTTAATTCTGTTAAATAAACAAGCTATGAGGAACTTTAATCCTAAAGAATTTTCAATAAGGAAATTGAGGATTAAGCTCCTTCTGCAGTAACTTGTTCGAGTAATGCTATTGCATCCATTAATTCTCGTTGAAGATCTATTCCTAGCAAACCAGCTAAGGCTAATGAACTCATCACAGTTTCTAAAAGTTCTTCCTTGATGTCTTCTTTTTGTTCAGCCATCATTGAATCTGAGATCATTTGTCCTGCGAACATGTTTAGCATTCTTTCACCAAGCATTCGCATTGGGTTTTGAACTCCAGGGGTTCCCAATTGTCTTACAGACAGTCGAGAGTTAATTAGATCCAAGAGTTTGTCTTGAGTTTCTTGAATTGTTATCATTTTCTTAATCAACACCAGTTTTTTGCTTTGTTGATTGTATATATATTTAACTTTGTATTTAAAAGTATATACTATCAGTGTAATATATAGATAGTACGTTAAAAGTATAGATAAACCAAAATACTTATAGATGATTAGTTGTATATTATATTTAATCAATATTAGCCTAGTTAACCCCATAGCGGTATCTCCCATTATTTCAGGTTCCACTGGAAGTCAAGGGGAGGGGGTAAAGAGGAAATATTGATTTTGGTAGCAGGTGAAAGTTTTGACAACGATTGTTGAAAAACCTCTGAGGTTTAGTAGTTCTACAAAGAAAATAATGGATAGTCGCGAGGAGTTCAGTAAACAAATTAAGAATAGTAAAGTTATCACTTATTCTTTGGAATATTTCGCTAGTTGTTTCGCTGATGATCCAAGACATATGAAGGCAATCCATGTTCGACTATACAATTTTCAAACGAACCATAGACCAGAAATTAATGATTACATGATTTCATGGGAAGACATTCCACAAGATGAAGATGAAAAATGGAATGATTTTCAAAGCAAAGTTAACAACCAATTAATGCAATTTCTATCAGATCTTAAATTACAAACCAATGTAATTGAAGGATCGCTATAGTTTTTAATTGGTCTTCCAATTATCTCAAGGAAATCATTTGGTTCTGTACAAGGTTCTAAGAAAAATGATAGAGTAGTCAATCAAAAGAAGATTACTTCAAGGGAGGTAACTTAAAGTAATTTTTACATGAGAAGTTTGATTCAAACTAATTTAGCACAGAGATTAGATAAATTTGTTCGTCAAATCCTCCTCTATCCCTTTTCTTTTCAAGTCTCATTCTTTCAAAATCAGATAAGTCAATATTTTCTATTTTCAGGATAGTAAGAATTATTTCCATAATATCAGCAAGTTCTTCGATTTTCTTATTATTCAGATATTCATGTGATTCTTCAATCAGTTTGTCAGCTAAGAGAATTTTGAGTTCCTCATCTGATTCAATTTTCTTAGTTTTAGGTTTACGTCCATCAGCCAAGATTATAGAAGGGATTTTATCTCGTACTAGTTTATTATAAAGTGTTTCTTGCAATGCATTCCCCATACTCCTTACTATGTTCTAGCATTAAAATTTAATCAATCAATTATACAAAACTCTTTAAGAAAATAGCATTGGAAATATTAATAGTTCATGTTTGAAAGTTACCTTTTGGAGAACATTATCAATGGGTGTAACAAAGCTTGGAGATTTGATTCCTGAACGTCAAGAAGTTTCATTTGATTTCTTTCGCGATAAAGCAATTGCTTTTGATGGAAACAATATTCTCTATCAATTTTTGACTAGAATTAGACAATCCGATGGCAGGTTACTAACAGATGAAAAGGGCAATGTTACTAGTCACCTTTCTGGGTTACTTTACAGGGTAACCAAATCCATTGAGAGTGGTATTAAAGTAGTTTTCATTTTTGATGGAAAACCCCCTGAAGAAAAAGCTAAAGAGATTTTTAGAAGAAAGCAAGTAAAGAAGGAAGCAGAAGTTGCTTATGAAGAAGCATTAGAACGAGGGGATATGGAGTTAGCTCAAAAATACGCTCAGCGAACTACTCGGTTAACAACACCAATGTTGAAAGATGCAACACATCTTCTGCAATTAATGGGTGTTCCTGTTATTCAGGCACCAATGGAAGGGGAAGGACAAGCAGCTGTGATGGCAAAGAAGGGAGATGTATGGGCTAGTTGTTCTCAAGATTATGATAGCTTGCTTTTTGGAACACCAAAATTAGTTAGGAATTTGACAATCTCTGGAAAACGAAAGTTACCACGCAAGAATATCTATGTAGAAGTTAAACCTGAATTAATTGATCTTGAACACTCATTGAAAGCAAATGATCTAACAGTTGAGAAGCTAATCGATATAGCAATTTTGTTGGGCACAGATTTTAATCCTAATGGATTTGGTATCTCAGGCATAGGCCCAAAAACAGCTTTAAAATTAATACAAGAACATGAAACACTTGAAAATATCTTAAAGCTTCCAAAGATGGCAGAAGCAAAGATCGATTTTGATATTGAGTCAATTAGGAATATATTTTTGAAACCAGAAGTTACAAGTGATTATACTTTAAACTGGAAATCCCCAGATATTGATGGCATAGTTGACTTCTTATCAGGACAGAGAGGATTCTCAGAGACAAGGGTACGAAATGCACTTGAGAAGACATTAAAGAAAGTCGAAGAAGAGAAAAAGCAACCTACATTGGATTCGTTTTTTGGTGGATCTTAAAAAGAAAAAACAATTGAGTGAAAAGATTTCACTCAACTTAGAACGCTGGATGTTTACCTGTAACTATTGAAATTGCTTTTGCAACGCTTAATAGAAGTCGAGTCTTGAAATCAAATTTCTTGGCCGTTGCAGGTACGTTAGCAAAGCGAATATAAGGAGCATCAGCAAGTAACATAGATTCTCGTTCTTTTGAAATCAGATCGATATTTTTGATCAATTCAGGTAACATACCCGATATTGAGATACCTTGAACAGGGTACTTTACCTCTCCGTTTTTGATGTACCAACCAAATCCTGTGATTGAGAATCTTCCAGAACTTTGATCAGACATATGTAAGCCCATGAGAGATCGAAGCATAAAGCCTTCTCTAGTTTCAGCAATCATCTCATCTTTAGATGAATCCCCACCTAGAATTTCTACATTTGTAGAGCCAATAGATGGTGCGGATTTAATAGGATCACCAAAACCCATCATACCTGATCTTGTGCTTTTACCATTTGATTCTAAACCTAATTTATTACCATAATAAGTATCAAGCAAATAGGTTTTGAGAATACCTTTGTCAATTAAAACTGTCTCCTCTCGAGGTATTCCTTCGTCATCATAAGATGAGCTAGAGATTTTATTCAGATTTAATCCATTGTCAATTAAAGTTAATCCTTCAACAGCAACTTGATTACCCACTTGATCGGAATAAGGAGTTGCTCCCGAGGCAACATTGTTACCTTGTAATTGGTTTATCAATAACCTAAACAAACCACCAAGAACTCCGATTGTAGCCATAGGTTCAAAAATAATTGGAACTTCCTTTTCAAAGTTCATAGTTTTAGGAGCTGCTGCTCGTTGTATTTGAACAATAGCTTCTTGAGCAAGATCTTCTGCTTTGAACATTTTCTTGGCATTTCCGCCTTTAACTACGAAAGAGTAGTTAGGAATTAATCCTTTTGTAGTGATTGCGGCAGCTACTCCACCAAAAGCACCACGTTTAGATGTAATATCGATACCATTGGAATTAACTAAACGATTTTCCTGAACTGCGAGAAACATTTGGCTTTGCAAGAAATGTAAATTTTTGACATCATTTATCGTATCAATTAAATCAGCAGTATCATCTGCAAGCATATCAGAAGTTAAAGATTCTAGTTTTTTATCAAATGGTATATTAATTGTTGGTTTCTTTGAGGGTAAAGGTAATGTCTTGAAATCTGGATCTTTACCCTTTGATTTTGCATTTTGTAATGCTGCTTTAATGGTTGATTCAATTCGCTCTTTAGTAAGTGTTTTTGTAAAACCAAAACCTAGATTGTTTTTAGTAGTAACACGGAATGAAACTCCAGTTGAGATACCATTAGTTAAACTAGGTAATTTCTTTTCTACCCCTAGTTCAATCTCTCGAGTATTGCTGCTAAAACCTTCTACTTGTTCTGCACCGATTTTCTTGGCGAATTTGAGTCCATAATCAAGTGCTTTATCTAATGAGTAGTATTCAGTCATTTTTGCTAACCTCCAATAGTCATAACTTTTACAGCGCACCAGCCACCACCAGTACCTGTAGGAGCACGTTGGCCATTTTTTCCGCAAAATCCGGTATTCGCAGAAGGGTCTGACATTTTATTAGAGATTCCCATTAGTTTTCCCAATGTCTCGAGTGTATTACCTGTTATTGTTGTTGCTCTACGAACATCACTAATTTCGCCATTTTTTATCTCAAAAACTTCAGAAACTCCAAAATTAAATGTACCTCTTATAGGATCTACTTGTCCTCCGCCACCTCGTTTTAGCAAAGCACCATTTTTCACAAGTTCCAATAGCTCTTCTTCGGATAAATCTTTTCCTTTTGATGCTTCTAAGAAAGTATTTCGCATACGAACAATCGGTATACTTGAGAAATATTCAGCTCGACAATTTCCTGTTGGTTTGAGATTGAAATAAGTGGCGTTTGATCTATCTGTGAGATAGGTTTTTAATATACCATCTTTTATGATCTCAGTTCGTTCAACAGGAACGCCCTCATCATCATAGTGCATGAACCCAAAAGTTCTGGATTTATAGCCAGGAACATACTCAAGTGTTCCGTCATCCACAAGATTAACAAAATTAGGAGAGAGTTTCTTGTTTAGTTTTCCTCTTAATACTCCTGCTGCTCTGAGAAAATCAGCTTCTGCGCTATGCCCTGCAGCTTCATGTGCAAACAAGAAATTTATTGAACCATCAAAAACAACTGGGCATTTTCCTGGTTTGATTTTCTTAGCTTCTAAACCCTTTATGGTTCGAATCACTGTTTCCTCTGCTCTTTTCTTGATATCAACCATATCAAAAAGCTCAAAACCTCCGACATGACCAGCACGTCCCATACCTTGATTTGTGTCTGTACCCTTTCGAGCTGTGGGAACCATATAGAAATTTGTGTAAGGCCTTTCCTCGTAAATCAGAGTTCCTTCGGAAGTTGCTAATGTTTGTCTTCTTAAAACATCGACATAAATACTTCTTGTTGATTTAATTTTATTTTCCTCATCACGTAACAAACTATCAGAGTCTAAAACTAATTTCATCTTCTCTTCAAAAGATACATCTTGAGCAGGTTTTTTCTGCTTAATTACAACATTATCTTTGATTGCTTTTACAGGGGCGAATTCGACTTTATCCTTTGAGAGCTTTTTAGAAGTTTTTTGTGCACTTAGTGCCATACTGAAAACTTCTTTGTAGTATTCCTTGGAACCAAAAGCAAACCCTAGAACTCCATCAATTAGCAATCTTATTCCAATACCTGCTTCCGATCCGACAGAAGATGATTGTACTTTTCCATCAATTACTTCTATTGATGTATATAATGAATCTTCATCTCGGATATCAGTATAAGTAGCATTTTCTTTTGAAGCCATTTCAAAGATTTTTTGATATAGGCTTTCATCCATTTTTTTTCACCTAAAATAAATAGACTTTCGAATTAAATTAGATGAAGTATAGATATTGATAATATAAAAAGGAAATGAAGTATTTGTTAAAAGATTATGTTTAAGGTTCAGGTGGTTTAATCGAACAAATCTTGCTCATCTGACCAGTTAATACTTTTACTTCATGCTTATCAGACATTACACCAGTTATTTCTTCTTTGAAAGAACCTTTCTTGTCTGTTTTTTTAGTGTATATCTGCTGATTCGTTTCTGGATCGAGTCCAAAAAACAATGAAATTTTTGGAGAAGCATCTAAACGTATTATTTCTTGTTTTAGTTTAGCGACTTTTTTAAACTCTATCTGAGCCTTTTTTGATTTGTGTGTAATAATTATTTCTTGCCCCTTATCTCCGTCTGTAAAGATGTTCCCATTAAGTGAACCTATCAATTGCAAAATTTTACTCTTTTTAGGATCAACAACTTCCAGAGTATTATTACCTGGATGACCAATAGCTGTGAACGTCAATGTGCCAGTTTTGAAGAAGGTTTTGTCTTGTGGAGGGAATGCAGCAAATCTAACCTTCGCACCCTTAAAATCTTTAAATCCATTTATTGAAACCTTTAATCCAATCTCTTTTCTTGTTGGATCATATTTTTCTGTAACTTGGAATGATATTGAATATGTCAAATATTTTTGCCCCTTACTTTTGTTAGCAATTGATAAACTAGTAAGACATTACACTCACTAAGATAAATAAATTGCCTAAATAGTTGACGAGTTTTTAAACAGGAATTATTAACCTTAGTCTTCTATTGGCAAGCTATCAGCTATATTGTAATAATGGATTGCCAAATCATCTTCTTCTAACAGAGCATATAATGCACTTATCCTTATCCAAGCAATTTTATTTGTTGGATCCTTTGATGCTGCTTCATGCCAGCATTTCAATGAACTTTCAAACTGTGCTTGATAAAATAAGGATTCAGCTAACCAACGCCAATAGTTTGGATCTGAACTATTTTCCTCAATAATTGCATTGGAAAAAATTTCTGTTGCAGTTAAAAAGTCTCGATTTTCTAAAGCAAATTTTCCTTTTTCGATTAAACTTTCTTTTAAGTCACATGCCATCTTATTTTGACCCTTTCTCTTCTAGGAGAACCGACTCCTAAGTTATTCTTAGTAGTTTTCTTTAAAAAGCAATAACTTGAGATGGAGGTGACTGAAAGTATTCGAACTAGGTCACTAATACACTATTAAATGAAGAGTTAAAGGGGATTACCCCATTAATCAGCTTCTATAAGAAAAAAATTTCTTATCTTCGACCATAACCATAGGAATATCCAGGAGAATAGTAGTAGGATTCCTTCTTCTTGGATGTAAAGGCAATGATACTAGTTGCCAATAAGAACAATGCTGTAATTGGTATTGGGAAGAATAGGACATTTGGATCAGATGAATAGTATTGATTCATTGCCAAATACCAAACTAAAGCTTGTAAACCATCTGCAATAAAGGCTAATAAGAAGAATATTCCTGAGATTTTTACTCTAAAGAATGCAACAATAATTCCTATTAGAAGAATTCCCATACCGACATACCACAAGATCATCATAAAAGTTCCTGCGGCCATTCCTAAAACTTGTTCGCTAGAAAATGCATCATTCCATGCACTTGGATTGAAAATATTTTCGCCAGTACTTGTAAACTTGAAGAAGTTAAAACCGGGATTATCAATATAGTCTCCAATTTTGGCATCATAGAATCTACCATGGAACACTAGTGAGAAATCCGGTTCAGAACCGCTTGTGTCTGCTACATAATAAAGGCTTACTGGAATTAACACGAGGGATAATGCTGCAAAGACTATAACTATTACTTTACCCAATTCACTCACCATAATAATTTGTTTAATCTAATGATAATTGCAATGTTCGTATATTAAATCCTTTGTTTTCAGACCTTTTTTTGCAAATTTCCAATTTTAAATGTTTACTTTAAACTCATGGGGCCCCATTATAGCTTGTTTAAAGCTCTTCTATTGGATATTTTTCGAACTAGGGATTCTTGTTGGGTGATATTTAGACACTTATAGGTGCAACACTATTTATCAGGGGAAGGAATGGTGTGTTGCTATCAAGGTCTTCTCTTTTTGTTCTAGTTCTTGTTGGATCGTTTCGCTCTTCAGTTTGTCTACTTCTACAACTACTATAG
>JAUVZH010000409.1 GCA_030602675.1 Candidatus Heimdallarchaeota archaeon
CCAGCAAGGCCAGAGGTTAAGGATGCACTTCAAAGATGCAGAACAGCAGGTATTGAAGCTGTAATGGTTACTGGGGACCAAAAGATAACTGCTGAAGCTATTGCTAAAGATATAGGTTTAATTACTGGTGAAAATTGGCGAACTATTACTGGTGTTGAATTGGAAGAAATGTCTGATGAAGAATTACTGAATATAATCGATGATGTCAAGATTTTCGCTCGAGTAAGTCCTGAACACAAACATCGCATTGTTAGTAGCTTCCAAGAAAAAGGACATACTGTTGCTACTACTGGAGATGGTGTAAATGATGCTCCAGCTATTAAAAAAGCAGATATTGGTATTGCAATGGGCATTCAAGGTACTGATGTAACTCGAGAAGCAGCTCAAATTGTTTTAGCTGATGATAATTTCGCAACAATCGTATCAGCAGTTGAACGTGGGAGAACAATATTCCAAAATATGTTGAAATTCATTCGATACTTAATTTCTTCAAACTTTGATGAGATCCTTACGGTTTTCGTTTGTGTAGTCTTTCTTGGATTGAAATCTCCTTATACTGCTATTCAGATTTTATGGATTAATCTAGTTACAGATGGTCTTCCAGCTATTGCCTTAAGTGTTGATCCACCTTTTGCTGGCATAATGAGAGAACCTCCTAGAAAGAAAGATGAAGGATTTATGAAAGATATTTACATCTTTTCAATTATTGCTGGCATTTTAGCCTTTGGAGCTAGTATGATTGTTTTCGTTCCACTAGCTTATGTTGGTGAAGCGCACCTATTGGGTGAAGTTTGGGTAGATGGTGTGTTAATAAGTCAAGATTTTGATGCTATCAATACTGCTTTAGCAGGAACACCAGAATGGATGAAATCATTTGCATTAGCTTTTACTAACTCTGAATCACTCACAGCACTTCATTCTGAACAATGGTATGCACATGCAAGAACATTGAACTTTACTATGTCTGTTGTCTTTGAAATGTTTAATGTATTTATAACACGTTCTGGTTTTGAAAGAACAACATTCAAAATGAATCCATTCAATAACTATTGGATTTGGGGAGCCGTTGGCTTAGCAATGGGTCTACAAATGATTGCAATATATGTTCCTATGAACCCACAAATTGGTATTAATAATACAATTTTCGATTCAATGCCAATGAATGGTCCTGCATGGGGAATAATCTTTGGAATATGTATAGCAGCTGCAGGCATAATGGAATTAGCTAAATTCATTGTTGGAAAATTCATTCTGAAATCCTGGATCGGAAATGGCAAAAAAGCAGATATCATATCTGCTTAATCTTCCCTTTTTAATACCCTTTTTCACTATCTATAACATTGATCGGTTTTTTGCCATGATATATCCTTAGAATATTCTCAATGACATCATGCCAGTGACTACGTTCGTATCCTTTAATTATGTGAGCTGCACGATGAGGACTAAGAACAACATTGTCAAACTCATGAATGGGATAATTTGACGGAAATACTTTTTCCACTGTATCAGAACCTCCATCTGTGCGTCTAGGAACTGAAGTTCTCTGTGGATAAACCCACTGTGGATCTATTCCTGCTGCAAAAACCTTGCCATTTTTAACTGCATCATAAAATGCTTTTTCATCAATTGTATGACCTCTTCCTACATTTACAATAATTACACCATCTTTCATCTGTTCAAATTCTTTGGTGCTTAGAATATCTTTGGTATCTTTAGTAAGTGGAAGAGAATTAATGATAATATCAGATTCTTTCAGGAACTGTTCCAATTCATCTATAGAATAGATTTTAGAAGCGATTTGTTTTTGTTCTTCTGTTGATTTTTTGGGATTTCTCCTACAACCTATGAATTTAAGGTCAAATCCTTTGAGTAATTTAGCACATTCAGTAGCAATTGCACCATATCCAAGTAAGCCTACTGTTTTACCTGTTATATTTACTCCAGGCATTTTTACAAATCTTGAGCTCCAATCTCCGTCTCTCATTAGTCTATCATGATGTATTATATTCCTTGCAGCTGTTAATATTAGAGCTATTGTATGTTCAGCTACTGTTCTTGCATTGCCATGACTGTTTGCAATCGGAACAGAATATTTCTTTAGCAAATCGAAATTTAACCTATCCACACCAGTCCATGGAATAAAAATTAATTTTAGTTTTCCTCCAGCTTCAGGAACAGCTTGTGATAAAATTTCTTCAGTAACATATGGACCCATTAAAATATCAGCATCTTTTGTTTCCTTTATTATTTCAGGATCTTCATTTAGAGGTCTATGACCAGTCTCGCCTCTAATTCGAGTAACAACTGTGATATCTTCTGGTAATTCTTCCTTCAAATAATCTAATGCATCTTGAGTTATTGGATATAGGAAAACAATTTTCATTTTTTTATTTCCGACCTAATAGATTATGGATTAATAAAATAGCTTAACTTATGTTTACTAAAAAATCTCCTAAGAATATTAATCTATTTTAGAGTATTTAAAAAAGAAATAAGTTCCGCGTAGAATTGTAGTATTACGCGGTAGTCTTATGTTTTAATAGTAGGAATCGTAGCTTTCCTTCTTCTTTCTTGTGAAAAGACCGCCAATCATACCAGCGAAGAAGTTTGTTACTGCAGCGATACCGCCAAATATAGCACCAAGTATTAATGCAAAGTAAATAAATTTACTATCAACGAAATCTTGTATGTCAGCTGTTGTAGGAACCTCTTTTGATATCCATTGTTCCATCATGATACCTACATCTGTTCCACTAACACCAAATAGATCAACTACTTCATCTGCGAACTGCGCTACACTTCCCATAGTACCTACGAATGCGGATATTGTAGCTTTATAATACAACCACAAGAATAGGAAACTAGCAATAAGCACTATTAAACCAGATAGTAGACCTGCCAAGGCACCTGCTCCAACACCTTTAGCAATTACACCAGCGATTATACCGCCGATTAAACTGCCACCAGCACCAATTAGGAGTATGGCCCACCATGGTAGAAGTGTGAACAAGAAAGAGATGCCAATTACTGCACCGCTACTTAGTACACCGCCGATTAAGGCGCCAAGTAATATACTGCCAAAAGACATGATGTATACACCAAATATATTGAATTGAATTAGCTATACGAGTATTTAATATTTATCTAATAAAAATCTTTTACTAAAGCGACATGAAAAAAAACTATAAAAAGTGATGAATACATCATTTT
>JAUVZH010000087.1 GCA_030602675.1 Candidatus Heimdallarchaeota archaeon
GATCAATTCTATCTGGATTACTCAACGACCTGCTTCTGTTACAAAAGAAGTGATCACTCAATGCAATCTATGGTTATTTGGTAGATTGATCCATAAAACGGACCTGGACCAGATCAAAGATTTCCTCAAAGATGCTGGAATCGAAAAAACTGCAGTAATGAAGCTTGAAAATCAATTCTATCTTTATGATGGAAAAGATTCACAATTAGTAAAATTCCGCAAAATGAAAATCAAGGACCTTGCTAAAACACCTACTTTAGGAGAAACTATTGAACTTGAGAGATCTAAAGATAGGTCCCTTGAATCAATCATTAAAGACTTGGTCCAGCAGGCCCAACAAGAACAAGCGAAACAACAAGTACGAAAGGATAAATTGGTAAAGCTTAAGCAACAAGTGCAGCGATTAGAACAGAAACTCCAAGAGAAAGCAGATGAAGTCAAACGATTAAATCACGACTTAAATTTAGTTGGTAGACTTAAAGTTGTTTCAGGATCAGCAGATAATGAAGCATTACAGAAGGTCCTAGATGAACGTCATTCTCTCGAGAAAGATAAAAGATCTCTTGAAAAGCAATATAAGGATCTGCAGCAGGAATATGAGATTCTAGCTACTGACATCGAACAACAAAGTGAATTCACTAAGATCAAGGAAAAGGTCAAGCAAAAGGTTCAAGAATTACTCGAACTACTTGAGTCAGTTGATTTTAAAGAAACACCGATTCTTGAAGAATCAGAGAGTAAACCAATTATCAGTGGTAATTTTGATGATCGATTAGATTTCATCAAATATCCTGCTATTAGAAAAGAGATCAAGGAAGTAAGCACATCACCAGGTATTTCCTCTCGAGCAGTTCAAGGGATCCTTGCATTGCTTTCCCAGAAAGAATTCTCAACCTATGAAGAGATTCGCAAATCTCTCGGTTATGCTGACCATACTGCTATCAGTAAAGCAGCTAAACGATTGGCTGATCGGAAAATCATTATCCAGGAGAAATCCTCTACTGGTGGTTTTCGCATTTCTCTCAATATTGTAGGTATTAGAGAAGTGATTGAACTTCAAGATATGCGTGCACGTGGTGATGAAGCCATTGCTGATCTTTTCAAGGAGGGCTTAGACAAGTGACTGATTTAAAAATCACACTCTCTGCCTATGCTGTTATTCAACGCAAGAAGTTCTGGGATGGCAATTATGCCTGGGAAACAATCAACACTATTATAGATCCTAAAACAAACTGCTTTGAATTCTTCACTGATGCTCAAACTATCAAGTTAGAAGAGAAGCTCAAGGAAGGCTTGAAGCAATTAGATTTCTCACCAGTAATTACTCGAGTGAAAGATTCCTATGATTCCAAAAAGGAACCACTTGAAGAGCTCAAGGACTTACTCATGACTCTCTATGCTGAACTACAGGATGTGAAAGCGAACACAGAAGATGATAAGCTGCTGTTGGATTTGCTGCAGCACATGGATTCTGAATTAGTTACTGCAGCAAAGATTGTTGCAGCACTAAAGAAAGAGGAGGTCCAGGACAAGTGAGCTATTACGATGAAAAACTCTGGATCCTTAGGAATCATTTGCGAGAAGGCTACATTCCTAATCCAAAACAATTTGAGAAAAACAGGATGTTGCGATTGATTGGCTTACTTGAAAAACATCGAAGTATGATCGGTGATTTTGAATGTTGTTTAATTTCAAACGACGAAATGACTGCACTAGAGAAAGAGATTGATCCTCTTTTTCAAGAATTGATAGTTAAGGAGGCCCAGGATCAATGAATGATTCTTCGCAAATCGACTATGAAAGATTATACAATACCAACACTGATTATCGAACTGAGAACTCTTATACAAAAATAGAAAAGATGATCCATAAAAATGCTCAAAGTCTTTTAGATGTTGGTTGTGGTTCAGGTCATTTCTTAGATTATATTAGAAGAAAAAGACCTTTTATGAGAGTAATTGGCTATGACATAAACAAAAATCGACTTACTAAAGCATTAGCTAAAGATCATGACGTTTTCTTCAAAGATATTACTGCTTGCTCTCTGCAAAAAAATGAATTCGATACAATTACTTTGATACAAGTTTTAGAGCATTTTGTAGATTGGAATAGCATTCTTTTGAAATGCTACGATGCTGCAGCTAAGGAAGTTATTCTATCAGTTCCTTACAATGAAGCACCAAAGGATTTAATCATTTGTCAGCACTGCTATAAGAAAACACCTAGAACTTATCATTTAAGCTTTAATTTTACCAAGGATACCTTTAGATCACTCTTTAGTGATACTCAACTATCATTTGCTTTTACTTACAAACGAGTCATCAGCAAATTACCTTTTCTGTTGATTAAGAAGCACTTACTTATCAAAATCACCAAGGAGGACCAGGACAAATGACCTACGATGAAAAACTCTGGATTCTCAGGAATCATTTACGAGAAGGTTACATTCCAAATCCTGAGCAATTCGAGAAACCAATGATTAAGATCTTCTGTAAAGACTGCGAAGAATGGATTACACCTGAAGATTGTGGTAATGATGAATTAGGTTGCTGCATGCTTTCTGGTGTTAATACCAAAGCAGATTACTATTGCGAAGTTGAGGAGGACTACTAATGGCTGCAGAATTTGTTGAAGTTGAACGCAGCACCTGGAGCAATATTCTCTATCCAGATGGGACCATGAAACGAGTAAGTGATCGTTCTCTAGTGATTATCAACAAAGTACATGTACGTCTCAATGGCTACAGGAAAGATAGGATTATTGGTAAAGCTAGAGAATCCTCTCGAGTAAAAGAGCTGCTACAAATGATCACACTAGGTGTTACAAAGGAGGATATAGATCGATGACTCACGCTAAATTACCAATGCTCCAAGATTCAAAAACTAAAACCTTCATTTGCCAATGTGGTCTTGATTACTTCAAAGCTAAAATTGTCAAAGGATCACTCAAGCATTACCTTTTCTTGGAATGCCCAGCATGTGGTCAAACCATTCAGGAGGATCTTGCCAAATGACCACAGTTCATTTTTTCCAGCATCGTTGCAAACAATGCAACAATAACCTTATCCTATCTGGAGGATTCTTTGTTTGTGATACTTGTGGAGCAGTTGATGTTCCAGAATACAAGGGACCTAGAGACTTACAACTCAATCATTCATTAGGTGATAGACCAAATATTATTGATGGCATTGGCAGTTTTATTGGATCATATCGGTCTAATAGATTCATTGATTGCAAAGGGATTCCAGTAATGCCTAGCTCTCAGGGTTTATTCAAACGTCTAAAATGGCAATATAATCTAAAATCCAAAACTTCTAACTTTGAAACTCATTTCAGATGCTTGAGAAGGTTGAATCTTGCTTCCTCGATTTTAAAATTACCATTGGTTATTAATTATCGTGCTGCTTATTTATACAAGAAAATAGTCAACGCTGAAGATTCCGGGACAATTTCTAAACTTACCAATCATCCATTATTGGCAGCACTTTGTCTATTTACAGCTATTAGAGAAGCTGGACCACTAGCACCCTACAACATAAATGAAGTTGTAACTGCATTTGGTCCTAACACAAGAACTTCCAGAAAAAATATGATTCGATTAGCAGCACAACTTTCACCTGACTTCAACATTGTTCTTAAAAGAAGGAAATCTAGTGATTACTTTCCAAGGATTATTGATGAAATTTTTTCAGATCAAGCAGTCCAAATTTTCTTCACTAAATCTAGCATTGATAAAGATCAGTTTAGACAACGACTAACAAAATTCTCAAATCTAATTTTTGCTTCTACTGAGAAACAACCTCGATATGGCTTCAATCCCTATGCTTTGGCCTCTTCAATAGTTTACCATGCTGGTCGATTGATTTGCAATCTACTTAGTGGAGGTTCCAAATGTTACAAGAATATTTTCATCACTCAAAAAGACTTGGCTAGGATTACCGGCATTTGTGAATATACCATTAGGGATCAAGGAAAAAAGTATTTGAAACCAATAATAAGAAAACTTCGGGAGGATCTTACTCATGGCCAGTAAAACTAAATCATCGATGGACAAACTGAAAAGTGAAAATCTTTCACAGAAGAATGCTGACAGGATTGATGATCTAGAAACAAAATTTGCTTTTGTTCTTGAAATTCTGAAAATTAACACTGATGAGAAAGATATCCTTTCTGAAGAAATACTTGAATTGAAGAAAAAGGTTCAGGAGCTTGAAAAGAGGCCATGAATGAATCAGAACTTATTGCTGGCTATTTTGCCAGCATTTCAACTTATTCTCAATCTACTTTATCTACCAGGAGGAACAATCTCAAACTATTCCGGCAAACCATGCATCCTAAACCATTGTTAGAGATCTCTAAAACTGATATTGCTATCTATGCACAAAAATGTCTTGATGGTAAGATCATCACTCAAAAGAAGCCTAAGAAACTGAAAGACATCTCAGTGAAAAGATATCTTACAACCATCAAGCTTTTTTACGAATATGCTTATGAAGAGGAAATCTATCCTGGAAAAGAATTCAAACGGATCCGCAAATTTGTTGATCAATTTAGTTTTGAAAAAGGTGATCTCAAAACTCGCTTATCCAATAAACAACTTAAGGTCTTGCTGCAGAAAGCTTCACACCACAGATCCCTTTATTTTGCTTCTTGGTTTATTCTTAATTTTGGTGTAAGAGCTTCCGAATTACTCAACCTGGAAATATCAGATATTGATCTTGTTGAAAAACTGATCACTATTCGTAAAGGCAAAGGCAAGAAAACCAGGAGGATCCCTATTTTTGATTATCAGCTTCCTGATCTTGAAGAATGGATCTTATTCAGATATTCATTGCTGCATTTAGATTCATCAGAAAAGAAATTTCTCATTCTTCCTAAAACTCAAACAGGACCTACATATGAATGGCTCCAAAAGAAATTTCAAAAAATCAGCAAAGAAACAGGCATCCATTTTCATGCTCATCGATTACGAAGAACTTCTGCTTGTCTCATGTTCTATGATAATGGAATCAGCATTGATAATGTTTCATTTAATCTTGGACATTCCTCTATTCTTACAACTCAAATCTATCTAGGTATCAGTGAACGCGATCAGCTAGCCAGTTTTCGAGAACAGATGAAAGGCAAGAAATTAATTCCTGATGAAGCTCTTGTTTAATCTTCCCAGTTAAAATTTCCTTGTGAAGAGATCCTTAAGGATCCTTCTTTTTCTAATCTTCTAATTGCCAGGTCCAATGGTGTATAGAGTTTATTTGGTGATGGCTCAATTATTGGTCCCATATCCGGATATTTCTCCAGGATGGACCTTAAAATTTCTTCTTGTGTTTTCTTTTTGAATTCCTTTAGCTGCAACAGCTTACAAATAAATTCTACATGAGTTATTTTCTCTATATCTCTAAAATCAAAATCAGCAGCATCTGCTATGGTATTAAGTTTTAAATTTCCAGTAGAAACCAATTTCTCTAATTTTTCCAATCTCTCTATGATCTGCTGCAGCAAAGCATTATCAACTATCGGTCCAGCAGCTCGTTGTTTTCCTCTGATCTCTAATCTCATGGTTGACATGATAAACTCAGAAAGATTCATTGTTCGCTTTTTTGCCTCTTCCTTAAACAGTTCCTTTTCTATTGTTGAGATCCTTAAATCGATTTTCTCTTCCTTTTTGATAACTTCCTTCTCATCAGAATCTTTTTTATTTGAATTGGACATAATATAATTGGGCTCCTATGTGAATTCAATTCCTGGTCCGGAAAAGAATTTGCATAGGAAAAATACCCTTTTTTCATTCAAAAACGTTGTCTTGACAGGCGTTCTGACCATGATTAGTATTTTCTAAGAAAAAAGAACAAAACTGGTTGTAAAAAAGTGAATTTTCTTACAACCGAAAGGAATTTCTATTTTTTTATGTTAAGGGACTTGTTTCCCCAGATAATTCCAGTGTATGAAGAATTTGTTGTAGAAGTATTTCTTCAGTAACCAAACCTTCTACACTACCTTTACCGTTATTGATGATTGTATTAGGAACACCAAAGATATCAAAATCTGATGCTAATTTGGCGAATTGAGAAGATTCAATCATTTCAGCAGTTATTTTGTCACTAGCTAATGCCAATTTATGTGCTCTTATAACCATAGCTGGACAATATGGGCATTCTAAGGTGACAAAAACCTTGAGGTTCACTTTTTTCTTAATCTTCTTCAGTAAATCCTTGGCTTCCGGAGAAAGAACGGGTTCTCGATTAGATACAAGCATAATTGATTCAATTAATGTAGTAAATTCTTTTCCTGCAGGAACACCAAAGAAACGAACACCGTAGTCCTCATCTCCTACAATTGCCAAGGCTGGATGTCTCTTAATTCCATATTTCTTAGCCATTGGATCTTCTTCATTACAATCACAAACTTCCATTTTTATTTTATCTGAAAGTTCTGCTACACTGTTAACTAATGAGATCATTTCATTGCAAAAAAGACAATGATCTTTTGTTGAGAAAACTTTAATTGTTACAGGTTCTTTCAAATCCATAAAACGTTGTTTTACCATTTGTTTGACACTTTCATCTAATAAAGCTGACATTGTAAATTACTCCTTGAGATTTTCTACTCTTACAAAACACTTCATTTCTTAAAACAATACTGTGTTATTTTCTTAAGATATTTTCTCCAAACTCTTTTCTTTGTTTTATATTCAATCATGAATTTCTAATATACTATTAGTTTTACAACACAAAATTAGCAATTAAACTTTTTTCATGAAAGTTTGAGTTATATGTTGTTGAAAAAGTTACAAATCAAAAGGAATTTATACATTGATTAAAAATAGATTAGTGAAGTAGAACTGAGCTTATAGAATAGTAAACTCAACAGCTAATATGGTCGTATGTATCATTGCAACAAACTCTTGAGGAAGCAACCAAAAGCTTTCATTCGTTATTAACTCACGATTTCAATGTGGATGGCATTTCAGAAATAATGGCTTCTAGATTGGGAAAGAGTGGAACTGACATCACTATTATCCACCCAAAGCATATGGCTAATTATGCAGTAAAGATAAATGAAAAAATAAATGTCATGTGTGTTGCAAGAACAAGCCTAGATAGAGGTTTTGAGTTAGTAACTGGCGATATAAAAGGAGTAGTTCGAGTTAATTCTAGAAATGGCAAACCTTTCTTTAGTAAGGATATTAAAGATGGCATAAGGTTACCATCCGCTGTTTTGGCTGCAGCTCCTGGAGATTTAAATGGAAATAAACTCTCAGAAATTGTTGTTGGCTGTGGAAGTGGTGAAGTTGTAATGATTGAAAGAATCCCTGGTAGAAAACATCGATGGGATAAAATCAGGGGTTTCTCACTCGGAAAAATATTCCAGCATCCAGTTAGTCATATAACTACTGGCGATTTTAATGGGAATGGTCAAATGGGCTTTATAGCTGGATCAAAGGGTGGAATGTTTAAGGAAATTGAGTTCAGACCTCAATTACAGAAATTTGATCTTATTGGTGAATTTAAGGTAGAAACCGAACCCAGTTTTTGCTTTAGTGGAGATATCGATCGAGATGGAATATCAGAAGTGATGATTGGCGAGTATTCTGGTAGGCTCAGCATCTTTAAGAGAAATCGATTGATGTCGATACACAATTTAGAAGGTGCAATTACTTGCGGGACAGTTGGTGACATTGATAATGATCGTCAACTAGAAGTAGTTGTGGGAACGGCGAATGGGACAATAAATATTCTAAGACAAAATACAATAGAGACCTGTGAAGGTTATAGCGCAATAAATGATTTAAGAATAGGTGATCTAACCGGAAACAGATCAAATAATTTAATCTTCTCAATAGATAAAAGAAGAATAGTTGCTTTTAGCTTCACAAGGGATAAAACAAAAGAGAAACCTAATGCAGATTTAATACCATTTCAGAATGGTGTTGGAGCACATCAACAAGGAGGAGCTGCTGTACATACACCAGATACAACAAATACTTTCTGTCCAAATTGCCAATCACAGGTCAGATTTATTGAACAATATCGTAGATGGTACTGCTATAGCTGTCGGCAATATGTAGCTCCTATTAGTAAGCAAGAAGGTATAACCAGACCAAAGCAAATTGATGCTCAATCGCATGGTAGCCCCTATTCCGTTGGTTCTCCTTATCAACCATATGATTCATTAACAGCTGGTCAATCAAAACCAACTGATATTGATAAAGTTAAATCCAAAGTAGAAACCAAACTCGCTGGAATTGCTAAAGATAAAGAAATAGAATGGCAGGAAGATAAAGAACAAGAACTTGATATGGAGCCGGAAGCCAATTACTTCCTACCTATGGATTTAGAAGCTGATCTTGATGTTGGTGCTGAATTTTTCAATGATATACTTAAAATTAGGCATGTAATCTTAATCCACTCACATTCAGGAGTTCCATTATTCAGTCAAGGCTTTGGTAAGGATATAGATGTCTCATTAACCAGTGGTTTTCTAAGTGCTGTTGGTACTTTTACTCAAGAAATGTCTGGTGAAACTGAGAAACGAGTAGGAATTTTCAGTGAAATTGGCAGAGAAGGTTTCTGGATAATTATTTACGAGGGAGAACAATCAAAAACTGCATTACTCGTTACTGAAAAATTAGGTACCCATCTTAAAAAACGCATCAAGATATTCATGAGTGAATTTGAAGCAAAATACAAAACTGAACTTGCTGATTTTACTGGATTTATATCTACTTTTACTAGAGCAACTGATTTATTAGAAAAGCATTTGAGACTTGAATATCTATATCCATTAAAGCTAGATCTAAAGAGAATGCGTTTAACAGCAATC
>JAUVZH010000356.1 GCA_030602675.1 Candidatus Heimdallarchaeota archaeon
AACCTAGATGTCGCTTAGAGCGGAATTGGTAAGGTGAATAAACAATGTATAAATACGTAGGCAAATTTTGGAAAAATCGCAATAGTCCTGAATTTAAGGCATTGCAGCGAAATCGTTTAATAAAATGGAGAAAAGAAAGCAGCATAGTTCGTGTTGAACGACCAACAAGAATTGATCGTGCTCGCATTTTGGGTTATAAAGCTAAACAAGGTTATGTTATAGCTAGGATTAGATTAAGAAGAACCCGATTACGAAAAAGTCGTCCAAGTCAAGGTAGACATACAAAAGGTCAAGCTATCCGTAAAATCCAACCTGGTAAAAGCTTCAGATGGATTGCTGAAGAACGTGTTGCAAGAAGATATGTTAACATGGAAGTATTAAATTCCTACCAAGTAGGTGAAGATGGACGATATAAGTGGTATGAAGTAATTCTAATTGATCCAGTTCATCCTGTTATCAAGAAAGATCCAAGAATTAACTGGATATGTAATTCAGTTCACAAGAATAGAGTTTTCCGTGGACTAACAGCTGCAGGAAGAAAGTCAAGAGGATTAACAAGGAAAGGTGTTGGCTCAGAAAAGATACGACCATCTTTAAGAGCTCACAAACGTGATGGAAAATAGAGATAAATTTTTTTCATCTCTTCTATCTTTTTTTCTTCAAAAAATCTAAAAGCAATTTATATTGTTAATTGTTATGTGGAGCTAGATTAATTGTCACAAAATAACTCAGCTTTCAAATTGAATGAAATTACTTTCTCCTGTAGTTCTCATTCAACAGAAGATCTTGATAAAGTTAAAACAGCATTATATAACCTCATTCCTGAGAATATTCGTAAGGACCATGAAATAACAATTCAGCATATTAGTGGACATGTTGGAAATCCAATGCGTCTTCTAGATCTCACAATTAGGAAGAATCGTTATCTAAAAACTACTTTTGATTTTCTAGCAGAAAAAATCGATAAAGCTGATAAAGAATATCTTTATCAAATTGCAGAAAGTCGAATAGATGAGAATAATTGCTTTTATTTGAGAATAAATAAACAAGATGCATATAATGAGCAAATTACTTTAGATGATGGAGATAATACAATTATAATTGTTATTAAATTCATAATCTATAAATCAGAGCCATTGCAAATCATAAATGCTTTAGAGAATTATGGAATAATAAAGAAGGGATGAACAAATGATTCCTTTTATTGAACCGCGAGTTCATATAACTGATAAGAAAGAAATCAAGCAATATGATGAAATTGCTAAGAGAATTGGGCTTAGTGGATATGCGGTTCTAGGTAAGAAATTTCAGAAGAAGGCTAAACCTGATTCAAAGAATGAGTTTGTAAAACAGTATTCAAGATTTGAAATAGACGAAAATCAGGTTGGTAAAGTTCGAAATCTCTTGCCAAAAGTTAGACATAGTTACGAACTAATTAGTGTTAAAACTACTTCTGCAAAAGTTGCTCAATGGGTCATTAAAGATAATAGAGTAGACATCTTAGTTATACATACAAAAAACATTAAAGAGATAATTAATCATCACCTAGCAAATGTTGCGGCAAGCAACCAAACTTTTTTTGAAATAGATCTGAGTTTTTTATTAGATCAAAAAACTTCTAATAAATCTTTTCAATTGAGAGCGATTGCTCGATGTTTGAATATACTAATGAAAGAACAAGCTCCATTTATTTTTACAACTAACGTTCAAGATTCCCTTGATTTCAGAGATGTTAGAGCTATAATTGCATTAGCAAATCTAATGGGTGTTCCTTCTAAAATCATTAAAGAAAATCTGAAAAGATTTTATGAAAGAGTAACCTTAAACAACAAAAAACTGTCTGAGGAATTCGTTGCACCTGGAGTATGGATAAAGAACGAGAAAGGTAAAGAAAAGAAAATAAAGGAAACAGCTGAACAGCAAGACATTGAAGATTTACTTGATGATTTGGAATTACCATTAAGTCTTCAACAAATGTCATCAGTAAAAGATAAATCAGAAAGACAAAGATATCTCCTTTTTGAAATTTTAACAAAAGAAAAATTCAATACTGATGAAAAGGAATTTGCTAATCAAATTTGGAAGCGTTTTTCACAGTATTTTGGCGAAGTAGGAAGTTCAAGAATGGGACTATATATTACTCATTACAATGTAGAAAAGAAAATGGGTATCATTCGTTGCAGTCATTATACTCTAGAATCTCTTAGAGCGGTTCTATCCACAATCACAGAAATTTCTAATTGTAAGGTTTTGGTTCATATTATCAAAGTTTCAGGAACTCTTAGGAATCTTGTTACCATTCATAGAAAAAAGAGTGTTTCCCTACAAAGTAGTTAGTAGGAGTCAGATCGTCGCATGTTCATCATGATACGGCGTGGAGCGCCTCAGTCTGGGGCGTCGTCTTCATTCTCCTAGTTTCAACATCTTGAATTATCTCTAAAAATATTTGTATATTATTTATTCAAATTTAACACCTGCTGCAATTTGTGACTTGTTTTCTAAAGATATATGCTCTAATACTAGGGGAACGATTGTTTTTTGTTGTATTTAGTTTTGTAATTCAAAAGCTAAACATTCAGAATAAAAGAAAATTAGTTTTTAATATATTGGCACTATTGTATAGCTGGAGTAATCCCAAAATATAGCTCATGATAATAGAACATTTAATAAAACAAATATACAATTCTAGGTTATGGACGAACAATTTCCCCTTACAGACGAAGAAAAAAGAATGCTTACCTTAAAGAAACAGCAGTTAATAGAAGCATCGCTTTATCTTGCAGGTAGACCTGTACAACTACCTGAATTAGCGCAAGTAACAGGAATTGAAACTGGTGAGGTTGGTTCTCTCATAAGAGAGCTGCAAGACAAATATCGACAATTCTTCAGCTGTTTTGAAATAATTGAATTACCGGGAAAGAAGTTTGTATTTCAGGTTAGAGCAGATATAGGTGAAAATGTAAAGGAAATCACTTTACAACCAATTTTAACTTTGGCTGAGTTGAGAACCTTAGCAATGATAGCTTATCAGCAACCAGTAATGCAATCTGCTGTTGCCAAAGTTCGTGGACAGCTATCCTATTCACATATTAAGAATCTAATAAGAAATGGTTTCGTAAAAGCAGCTCGAGTTAAGCAAACTTTAGAGTTACGAACAACTCCAATGTTCTCTGATTATTTTGGCTTATCACATGATATAGGAGTACTGAAAAGACAATTGGGTTGGAGAACAAAACGAATAATAAAAGCAAAGAGAATCGAAGACAGAGATACGCAATCAAGAGATACTTTCATGGAAAGAATGGGGTTGGATGATCAAGTAACTGAAGATGATGTATTACAAGATTTAGAATCAACAATTTCTATGGATAAAAATTCTGCTCGAGAAATGTTTCCTTCAATGTTGGATGATTTAGAAGGACCAGATCCCTTTGATAAGGACGTCGATGAGGAAATTAATGAAGTACTAAATGATGATTTTGATGAAAATTAGAGTGTAAAAAAAAGAAAAAAATGAAGAGAAGCTTCTTCTCATCAAATTAATTCTCAATCAATGAAATCTTGCAAAATCTCGAAACTCTTCAGCTTTTCTACGCTCAAGCAAACGCATTTCTACTTGACCCTTTATTTTTAGAGAACCAAGATAATTTCTTTGAGTTTCTTCATCCATTGGCACATTATTCATCGAAAGCTCTAATTCATCTATTGGCATTCGTAATTTAA
>JAUVZH010000069.1 GCA_030602675.1 Candidatus Heimdallarchaeota archaeon
GAAACAAAAACCTTAGATGATATCAAAGATGGTCTACACAGGCACAAGTGTCGAAAAGTCAAATTTACTTATATCATTGATGCAAAATCATTTCTCGTATTGGAAAAAAGAGATTATAAATACATATTGGGAGTAGATGATTGTCTTTTCTTTGGTTGCAGTGAGCAACCTTCGAGTCTTTCTAGCTATAAATTAAGTTCTATTCTACCGAGTCTTACTAATGAGCATTTTCAGTTTTTTGTCTTGCGGGAGTTGTTTCGAAAGAGAGGTAATCTTACAGAATTAGTTGAACGATTCAAAAAAACAATCACCTATAAACTACATTTGTTTAGCAATGATCTCACACCTCAAAAACTGAAAAAAGATGAAGAGAGTATCTTTTCTAGTAAAATAATTGAACAAAAAGCTGAAATTGATAAAAAAGTTAAGGGGAAAATAAACCAAACGCTTCTTCTTTTCAATAAAAAAACCACGAAAACAATAATAGGAAAGGAAGCATATGATCTTGAACAGAATAAAGTGAATTTTTCTTGGAAGGAACCGATTGAAACGGCTCCTTTCCTTCCCTTAATTGAAAAGAGAGAGGATCGATACTATTATCTCACAGGATTAGGTGAAGCGGTTTTAATTGCTTCATCAAACTATGCTGGGGTGAAAGTTAATTTTTCAACTTTTTTGTATAACCTGTCAAACACTCTTTTCAATAATAATCAATCTATACCGAAGCTCTCAATCGAGGAAATTTTAATTTTTTATAGTCTACTAATAGGGTGTGATCCTGTTGACCTACCTCCAATGATAAAAGAATGTTTAATATTAAAGGGAGGAAAACCTGAAAAAGAACTAACTAGTCAACTCAATGAATTCATTGTTCGAGAATTTGGATACATAATGAATGATTACACAAACCATGCAGCATTAACACTTTTAGAAGCATTTGAAGAATTTATGGATGAAAATGCTCTATACCTATTCAAACATCTAAAAGACTGCAAGAGTAAGAAGAAGAAAGCTAGAGAAGTAAATCTCCCAGAAGCAATTCTCAAAGCTGTGAAAAATAAGCCGTTAATGATAGGAGAAGTAAGTCAGAAAGTCAAAGTAGGCTATAAGAAAACAAGCAAAGAGCTAAAGAAACTAGAAAAAAAAGGGCAAGTAAAATCGATCAAGACAAAATTGAATGATGGTAGCACTCGACTCAAATACTGCCAACCAGGGTTGTTAGCTAAATTTCCTCATTTAAAGAAGACTTGTGGTATTTGCGCTTTATACAGAAAACGATTTAAAAAATGTCCATTACTAGAACTCTTGGCAATTTTTAATCAAACAGCTTTCCCAACGGAATGTCTTGATTATATCTTTAATTACATAAGAGAATACGCAACTTCGTGTAAAAATATCGTTGAATATTCAGATTTAGTTGTAGGGGGAGAAAAAATTAGATACACCATTTCTAAAGAAAAACTTGAACGAGAGATGAGAATTATTGAGGGATCTTTTGTTCTTGGACAAGAAGTTCAAACAAAATATACTTGTGTGAATTGCAAAGAGGTAATAGAAGAATTCGGAACAGGAGAGGAACTCTTCTTTCCGCGAAAACGAGTTCTTTGTCCAAATTGCGCAACAGGATATTATAAGAAAAGTGATCAACTCATTTTGATAAAGACGGAGTACAGAAATGTTCTTCGAAGTATTTATTTCGAATTAACAGGATCAGTTCCAAAAATCCTTCAAGAATTAAAACCGTCTTATGCTTATGTGATCTATGATGATGAGCATGCAAACGTAGATATGCTTAAGGATCAGTCATTAGTACTTGAAATATGTAATCATAAAGTACCGCTTGAAAAAGTCAAGTACATTTACTTTATGGGGGAACAATATGTTGAGCTTGAAGAATTCCTTACTTATCTTGCAAAGGAAAGATCAGAAAAATATTCTTTTACAGTCAATAGGTCTCAGCAAAAAGAGGAAGAGCAAGTTGAAATAATCGAAGGTTGCGAACCATTCTCCCAGGAGCAATATCAGTTATTCCAGAAATTAATTGCTTACATTTCTGATGAAGAGATCTTAAACAACATAATTCTTACATCAAGGAATTTGTCGAATATTGGTGGTTTGCTAGGTTATCGAATGTTTGTGCAAGAAAAAAATCAATGCTCATCAAAGATAAATAAGCAATTGTATGAAATGACTGACCTCTTCATGATTGTTCAATCAGGGGTAAAATCTAGCTATTATGGCAGGCAATTAGAAGGATTAAGTCAGGATTGCCTTTTTGATCTATTAAAAGAAGAGGGGGGAAAAGTCGGTCTGTGGACGCATGGTAGAGTTATTTCACGATTAGTGAAAGACTTGTTCCTCTCATCTACAATAAAAATTAGTAATGCACGAGCGCCAATGGACGCACTAATAAACCAAATTCTACGGCAATTTCGGTTTGTTGTTAACAAAGTTTTCAGAAAAGTAGGATTTGAACCTTCTTCTATGGGACCAGGATTGTTGCATAGGAGAAAAACAAGATCAGATATTGATAAGAAAGGATTCTACTTCGACATAATAGAACCCGTTGGATCATTAGCCTTAACCTCTATACTTAAAGTATTGTCTGATGGTTTGTTCAGTGGAGATGATTGTTCTTTAGAATTAGATGGTAACGGGCAAGAAGTTTATAGAGTAAAAAATTCTTCTCTTGAAAAAATCGAAAAATTGGTAGAGGATGCTCTGGAAGAACCCGTCTATTATAATGAAGGGGAAATGTCTTTTTTGAAAGCTTTTGAAGAAAACTTATTTTCATTCAGACAAGCAACCCATCTTTGGTTCGAGAAAATTAAAGAGAACAATGAAATAACATCAGAAGAAATAATCAAATGCATAAATTCAGCTGGATACTATCCCTTTGTTTATTGTCCTGTTGAGTGTAAAGAAGATCTGAAAAAAATCTATAATTTCACAGCAAAGAATGCATCCTTCTTTGATGGTAGAGAAGAACAAGTTCTAGCAGCAATAGAAAAACGTAATGACTTTAGAGCAGAAGCAATGAAGAAATGGTTAGCTAGTAATGGGGAACGTGGTGAGAAGAAGCTAAAATTAACCAAGCATCAAATAAGGGAACAAGAACGAAGTCTGTTAATAGTTTTAATGTTGATGAACTTCGGAATACAAATGAATGGTTTCTTTGGTTTTTATTCAACCAGCCAGATTAGAGAAATACTTCACTTAACTCAAAACCAAGTACAGAGAATTCTGGCACAAATGGTTACTCGAGACTTTTTGGTGAAAATGAAGTATAAGATGCAAAATTTCTATCAACTTAATCTAGAGAATGATACGGTGCATGAGATACTATTCACCATAGGAAAAATTCCTAGTGATGATGCGGATAGAACACTCGAACTAATGAGTAACTCAAGAAATGTCTTCTCGAGTGTGAAAAAATTGCTAATGAAAGTTCAGGATTATAGAGAGGGATTACCGTTGACAATTGGTTGGTCTGGTTGGAAGATACCAAGAAGTGTTGAGCAAATTATCGAGCTTGTTAGTGAACAAATCGATTTTTCTGAAAATAACAACTAGAAGGATGAAAAAATGATATACAAAAGGATAACAAACAAAAACTCTCTTGAGGAAGAGAAATTCCCAAGTGAAACAACAAAAAGGCGAGAATGGTTAAGGATCGCTAAACTACCACCAACGAAGCCAATAATTGAGAGTGAAATTTGTTGGAAGGGTATTCTTCCGAAAGAGGTTGAATCACTCGCTACTGTTCTGGAGACACTGGTGAACAGTCCACATCCTTTTGAGCATCAAAAAGAGGTACTAGAGTATTTACTGAATTCAGAGAAGGGACACAAAGACCTGATCATCAATGGAGGAACATATTCAGGAAAATCATTGTCCTTTAGTGCACCCGGAGTGGTCAAGCTACTGAAGGGAGAAATTGACTTTATGGTGCTGTTCTACCCATCGAAACAATTACTAATGGATCAATTTGAACAAGTGAAAAAACTAGTTGTTGAGGTTGAGAAACAAACAGGTGTGCGGTTAACAACGCGAATGTACAGTGGAGATGTTGGGAGGAGCATTATACCTGGAAAAACGAGTTCAAAAAAGGAGCTTTATGAGACAGAGAATTACCCCCCGAATATTCTCCTAGCAACTTTTGATAAGGTTTGGTACCAAATACTTCGAGGGAATAATAGTCCTTTAATCGAAAAGATCATGAACTGTCAGTACTTGGTGTTTGATGAGATCCATGCATTCGAGGGGTTTGCAGCTGCCATCATTAAATTGTTTCTCCATGTGCACAAAATAAAAAATCAGGATTGCCAAACAATCCTTTCATCAGCAACAATAAATAAAGTATCAGAATTTCGGGATTCGTTTTTACCTGACGCTAAAGTAATCATTTGCCCACCTGTAAGAGGAGAACAAGAATTCCTTGGGTTAACAAGAGAACACACAGTTTCCTTACTAGTAGAACTTTGGAAAGAATTAGAAACAATGCCAGGTAAAACTTGTCTAGTCTTTGCTGATTCAAAAGAAGATATTGAATTATTGGCTGATAGATTATGCACTACTCTTAAGCAAAAGTATGAGTTTTTTGATGAGCGAACCGTTGCAGTTATTCACGCAGACATGCCTTATCTCCAGAGGAAAAAAGTACTGGATGAGCTACAAAAGGATGAACAAAACAATATCCGAATAGTGATCTCCTCTTCTGTTCTTGAATTGGGAGTGAATATCCAAAACATACAAACAGTATTGAACATTGGTATCCCGATCACCCAAAAAGATGGTATTGTTCAAAGGATGGCTAGAAATCGCTCAAAACCAGGGGAGCGAAGAGTGAATGTCTTCATCTTCGACCTAACAAATGCTCGAGATAAATTCTATTGGGAGCACAAAGAAATACTGAAAGAAATCCTTGAGACAAATGCTTGTAATCCAATTCTTTATCCAAAACGAAATGCAAAAGTTTTTGCCGGCATTCTAATTTTATTAATTCGTTATGGAATAATAGATTTTCAAGAAATAATGACCTTCTTTCTAAAAGAAGGTATACTAGTTCACGAATTAGCTCGACAACAATACTCGAGATTAGTCACTCATATGATCTTGAAAAAGGATAATGGTAAATTAATGTTCACTAGTAAGGGAGAAGAATTACTGCTGAAAAAGAAAGAATTAGTTCCATTCTCAATTCGAGCAATTGATAGAGGTTGGACGATAAACCAATTATTGGGATTCGATGCAAATAACCAAAGGGAAAGAACAAGGCAAGTAGGAAAGATAACTACAAGAGATGTTTTAAGAAAAGGTTTGCCGGGAAATGTACTAACTAGGAACAGGCAAAAGTACCTTGTAGAGGATATTGATCAACAAGATAGAAGTGTATTCGTTAAGAAATACCTGCCAAGCCAAACAGAAGGATACAACACTGCACCGTTGAATAGTTTAAGTGACCCAAGCATTACAGTAGGCATTCTTCCAAAAGTAACCCAAGGACCAGAAATGATGAATGTTAGTTTTGGTCAGTTAACAATTGAACGAAAACCAAAAGCAATAATCAATTATGGTCCTGAGAGGAGGATGACAGAAAATGGCAGTGGAAATTCCAATAGTTATTGTTGGCAGGAATTAACCGAAGAAGAAGCACAAGATTACAGCATCAGAGAAAGAGTAGAGGGAATAACACTTAGCTTACTAGTTGAATCGGTGAAAGTGGAGGGAAGATCGAGTAAGGAAACGCTAAAATTACTTGGAAAAATGCTTCTTATCGAAACGGAGGTAGTGCTTGGAATACCAACTTCAGAAATTGGTCTTATAAGCAACAATAAGCAATTAGCATTATTTGACAAAGGAAAAGGCAAGGGAAATGCAGGATACTTGTATAAACATCTAAAGGTAGTTTCAGAGGAATTGAGAAAAAGACTAATGAACTGTTCTTGTGAAGAAGGATGCAAGAAATGTTATGGAGAAATAATAGGGGAGCTACCAAAAGGATCGAAAGTAGAATTAATACTATTAGCACAAGATTTGAGAAAAATTGCTGAAACAGATTGGTATGAAAAACTCGAAAAAGAAATAACCATACAATCAAACTATCAGGAAGGAAAGATTATAGCCCTAGCAGATATACACCTGGGAAGTGAGTACAGTTTAGAAGAAGAATTCTATGAAGCAATAAGCGATTTAAGTAAACAAGCAGATATCGTGATAATAAATGGAGACTTGCTGGATAAAGGGGGAAAGGGTGGGCAAAAAGCAGTCAAGAAATTACTGCAAAAAGCAATTAGTGAAGGGTTCTGGTCGAAACTAGTGCTGATAAGAAGCTCGACCATACATGATGCTGCACTGGCAAATTTTGCTAATATACAACAACAAGACTATGCTTGGATAGAAACAGAAGCTGGAGAGGCGCTATTTGTTCACGGAAACAAAATAGGAATAGATCCAAATGATGTAGAGGAAACAAACGAGGAAGGAGCAACAATAGTAGCAAAAGGAAAATTGGTAGCAAAAAGCAAACTTGTCGGTAAAGCAAGAAGTTGGTTACCAAAGATAACAAAAGAAACACATCTAGTAATTGGACACTTGCACAAAAGGTTTTACAACGAAAGATTCAGAGTCTACGGATTAGGGCATTGGACAATGAAAGGTAAAAAACGCGATCAAAAATGTTATTTGATCATTGATTCCTCAAACACTCTTAATGAAATACAACATCAAACCTATTAGCAATAAATTATACTCAAGAAGATTCAACTGTCTAAATAAAACAAATAAATGTAATAACTCCCCCTGAAAATTTAATAATACATTTAATATTTGATGACTTCATATTTAGATTAAGATATTAATTAAATTAGGTTAACGAACCTTAGCTATAATGGAAAATTGTTTTTTGAGAATAAAATTATTTCCGATGTTATTTTGAGTTTTGGTAATTGTTCAATATTACAAATATTTTAAAAGTTCAAAGAATTAACTGTATATTAAGCGAGTGCGTATGATTATGTCAAACTGGGATATGTCAATTAGAAGATATACCGAAAGGGAAAAGGAAGATTATATTGAGATTTGTAATTGCAACAATCCAGAAAGAATTCTTAGATTTGATATTAACTCAAAGAAATACGTTGGTGCGAGTGGTTGTAAGAAAGAATTTCCATGTGCCAAATTACAAATCAACAAACACAAAGTTGTTGTGCATATGCGTAGAAGAAGGTTGCTAGATCCATATTTTACTTATAAGAAGAAAAATCCTAAGATTGAAAAAGATCCCAATGATCAAACCTTAGATAAGTTCTTTGCTAAATAGTTGATACTCAACTCTTTTCTACAATTAACGGTAAACAAAAATCAATGATGTATTCATGGTTACATTTATTGCAATTATAAACAGCTTTTATTTTTTCACATTTCAATCCTGATTCTTTCTTAAGAGTTATAATGTAATTACCATCGCATTTTTGACATTTTTCAGGTATTATTAGTGCAACCTTTTCATTGCATCCTATTTCAAACAGCTTGAAATTAAAACTGCCAATATCATAAAATTTCAATTCATTTAGTAGGTCTTCGAAATATCGCATGCCTTTTTTACTTCTAGTCTCAGCTAATTCTCTGCCACTTTTCGTCATCATGCTTATTGGTGCAGTTAATGTATAGGTTAATTCTCTGCTTAAGCTTTTTATTATTGCACTAGTTAGATTTACTCCTCTCAAAGTTAGTTTTCTAAAGAAACTTGCAATCCCCAAAGGACCTAGTTTGTCAAGTCGATCAGCATCATGAACGATTTTACAATTTATATTACATTCCAATTTATCATTGTATAATGCAGTAATTGTTGATTTAACAGCTTCAATTTCCTCACGAGAAAAATTTTCTCTTAGAAGAATTTTTTCAGCTTCTGTAGCAGAATGCTCTTCTTCAGCTATTTCATCTTGATGATATTTTCCAAAAACGAATTTACCAGCATCATGCATTATCGCTGCAATAGTAGGTATAAGAGGATCTATGCCTTCCTGTATTGATAATTTATAAGCAATTTTTCCTACTCGTTGAGAATGACCCCATAAGAAATCTGATATAAATTGAGGTGAAGATTCATTGAATTCCTCCTCAGTTTTTTGTATTAATTTTTTAGCTTTTTCTAGAAATCCGGGAGCTCGTTGATCGATAAGTAAATCAAAATTATATCTTGTATGAACTTTCCTCTCTAATTTCATACTTTTCTTTAAAGTTGATATTTTATGGGACAATTCCTTTTGGGTTGTATGATTAACACACTTTGAAATTAGATAAGCATCTGAGAAAGAATGAAGCTCTAAAAAATTAATTCCTTTGGTATTCCAATATTTTGCTTCTTTTACAAAGATATCGATGCAATTGTTTACCAATTGAGAATGAAGGTTTTTCATTAGACTATCATTGATGAGTACTGTTGATGGAAATGATTCAATAATACCATACAGTAAAATTCCTGAATGAAAATGCATACAGGATTTAGATAATTCATCAAACAATCTTATTGTTGTTTTCAAGTTTTTAGAAGATGGTGCTAAAAACAAGCTCTGTCGAACATGTTCGATTAATTTAGCCAATTTAGTTTCATTTTGTTTGCGTTCAAGAGTAAATGATTTGGAAGAATCAAAATAGTCATTTGTTAGATTTGGGTTACTGGTCTTTACTTCAGCTAAAGCTTTTCTATCATTAATGCTTGTAAACAAACTACTTGTGATTTTCTCATTTTTCTTTGAAATTACTGCAAACTTTATCTTTGAAACAGCTCTATGAAAATCATCAGCTCTACTTCTTTTTGTATGGATTAATAATTGAGAATGAATGAGCAAATCATGCTTGTTAAAAGCAAATACAAGAGGTTCTATTTTACCTGAGGAGAAATATGGAACAACAATAGAGTTTTCCGCTAAAAGTCCAAGCAACTCCTCTAATAATTTTGCATTTAGTAAGGGCATGTCAACAGGTGTTACTATTACCTTATTATTTGATATATGGTCTAATGCAGAAGCGATTCCTAGAGTTGGACCAGAACAGAAGTATCTATCATTGTCTTTTCTTATCTTAATTTTTATTTTTACTTTTTCAGATAGAGCATCTATCATTTTATTATATAGATGGAATCTACTACCATCATTTACCATTATAATAATTTCATCACAAATTTCTACCAATGTATTAATTGTTTTAAGAAGGAAAGTTTCACCAGTGTTATCATTAACAAGTGCCTTATCTTGCCAAGGTTCATTCTTAACTTGGAAGCGATTACTATATCCACCAGAAAGGATTAAGCCAGTAACAGTATTCGGAGACGGTTTTTGGTGGATCATTTTATTCATCATTCGATATTAAGGTATAATTACTACAAGTTTTTTTTGTTAAAAATGAAGAAAA
>JAUVZH010000092.1 GCA_030602675.1 Candidatus Heimdallarchaeota archaeon
AAGATGTACTTTGATACCTTTAATGATGAACTTCAAAAGACTATTCGCTATTATCCTGATCTAATAGTACTTCAAGTTGCTATGGAACCACAGGAAAATGCAAAAAAGACTGCAGAAATATTTGGTTTGTCATGTAGTGCAGATGGTTTCTTCATTGAGAAACATATCAAACTTGCTCCTGTTGAAACTGCTTCAGCTGGTAAATTTATTGCTGGTGCTTGCAGAGGTCCTATAGATATTACGGATTCCGTAGCTCAAGGTGCTGCTGCAGCTCTCTATGCTACAGAGTTAGTACTAAGTGACATTATTGAAAAAGAATCAATCACTGCTAAACATGATGAAGATATCTGTGTTGGATGTGGAACTTGTATCGCAACCTGTCCTTATAGTGCTTATACTTTAATTGAAAAGGAAGATGGCACTGTAAAATCGAGCCTAAATGAGATTTTATGTGAAGGATGCGGTGCTTGTGCGGTAGCTTGTCCAGCAGGTGCAATTTCAATTAAACACTACACCGACGATCAAATTAAATCAATGATTGAAACAGCGTTTGATGAAGAAGACCTAACATCACCAACACCTTAGACTCGCAGGATAAATATAACAAATATTTGAAGGGGAAATTCCTTTCAGGAAATTTCCTTCTTATCATCTTTTTTTCTTTTATTAAAATCACTATATTTGGTTACAATCACATTTGTCTTGTGATAATGTAACATTTTCAATGGATTTCTCAATAAGAGCTACTAAATCATCCATTTTTGATTTAAATAGTTCAAATACTTCTTTAGCAGTTATTTTTTCTTGCATGCCTGCTGCAAGGTTTGTCACCAAACAGATTGTTGAGTAGCACATTCCTAACTCTTTAGCCAATATACTTTCTGTTGCTGATGTCATTCCCACAATCGTTCCTCCCAATTTTTTATATGCTTTTATTTCTGCAGGGGTTTCAAATCTTGGACCTTCAGTACAGGCATATACTCCTTTTCCAATTATTTGTTGATTTATTTCGTGAGCTGCTTCTATTATCGTTTTCCGCAAATTCAAACAATAAGGATTTGATAAATCTGTATGAATAACACCACTTCTCATTTTCCCTGAGTGTAAAGTTACTTCAAAAGTACCATCAAAGAATGTGTTTGGTCTTTTTTTTGTAAAGTCAATAAACTGATCGGGAATAACGAATGTCCCAGGAATTACTTTCTTATCTAAAGAACCAACTGTGCTGGTGGATATAATACGATCAATCCCCAATGTGTACAATGCATAAATGTTAGCTTTATAATTTACGAGATGTGGAGGTATACTGTGATTTTTTGTATGTCGCGCGACAAAAGCTACCTTTTTGCCTTTAATTTTAGATAGGACAACATGAACCTCTCCAAATGGTGTTTTTACAATTTTTTCGTCAGATTTCCCAGGTGGTTGATAGAAACCTGATCCTCCAATGATACCTAATTTTACAAACATGGAATCCACAAAATGACAGATGAAACATTCCTTTTGGTTTTTTCGGCGAATCATTCATTAGAGTCAAAAGATTTTAATTTAGAGTGCTAAAGATTTAGCTTTATGTCAAACTATGAAGATTTGCTTAAGCGAGCTCGCGAACAATTACCAGAGAAGATATTCGAATTATCTCGTTTCGAGCCACCAAGACCTGATGTCTCAATTGAAGGAAATCGTACTTTCTTTAAGAATTGGTATCAAGTTGTAAGCGCCTTAAATCGTGATGAAAATCACCTTCTAAAATTCCTTACTAAGGAGTTAGCAACATCTGCTAATATAGAAGGGCAAAGAGCTGTATTTGCAGGCAAGCATTTTCGAGGAACAATGAATGAATTACTCAATCGTTATTTGAAAGATTACGTAATCTGTCCTGAATGTAAAAAACCAGATACTAATCTGATAAAAGAAGACAGAATTAACTTCCTCGTATGTGAAGCTTGTGGTGCTCGTACAAGTGTTAAACCAGTTTAATATACCTAAATGTATAAACTAGATTTGAGAGATATCGATGACGAAAAAGCAATTGTTCTACATACGAGTGAGCCGAACTCAGAAGGAATATTTGGTCGCTGTTTGTGACGAAGATTTACTCGGAAAAACAATCTGTGAAGGTGAACTAGAGCTTTACGTCAACGAACGTTTCTTCGGTGGTGAACTTGTTCCATTAGAAAAATGTCTCGAGCAACTGAAGATAGCTTCTAGCTTCAATATTATTGGTAAAACAATAGTGGATGCTGTTATAGAGAATAGAATGGTTAGTGAATTAGCAGTCATGTGGATTAATTGCCCAGATAATGGTAAAATTGGGCATGTAATGTTTCTACGATAACATAGCATTATTCTTGTTACCTACCAATACTTATCCCCATAATTTCTCAGGGTGAGACTCATGAGTCAAATTTGTTGTAAGTGTGGAAAAAGCGAAAAAGAAGAACCAATAGTAGATGGATTTTGTCTTAGTTGCTACAAGGATGAATTTCCACTCATAAGCTCATTCTATGAAAAACAATTCAATTTAACAGCTTGTAAATTATGTGGCGATTTCATGTACCATGGAAAATGGACAGAGGTTCATGATGATCCCAAGAAAATTGTCTTGGAGTTTTTGGGCAAATTTCTAAATAAAACAAAGAAAGAAACAGATGCTCGAGTTGTTCTTGTAGGTGACTTTGAAGAACCATCATGTGATTTAGCATCTAAGCAAATTCTGAAAATAATTTTTGAAGGAACACCTAATGATAAAGTACCACCTTATCAACAAGAATATGATTTGACTTTAATGGTCAACATTGGTGTTTGTGATAGGTGTGCAAAATTTACTAGAGGGTATTTTGAGACTATTGTCCAAATAAGAAGTGATAGAAGACCTATCAACGAAGAAGAACAACTTCAGATAACAAATCTAATACAACAGAAGAAAGACTCGAGGGCAGGAGAGAATAGAATGGCTTACATCGCTAAAGTTGTTGATCAAGCCAAAGGGGGGATTGATCTCTACGTTGGTAGCGATAAATTCGCTAAAACTATTACTAGTTTTCTCTCAGAAAATTTGGCAGCATCCATTGAATACAGTACTAAATTAAAGTCAATGAAAGACGGGAAACCTATCTATCAATCCACTTATTGTATAAGAATGCCATACTTTGAGTTAGGAGATGTTGTAAGCTATCAAAATAATGCTTGTCAAATCATAGGTATAAAACAAGGAAGAGTGGAAATTCAAAATCTAAAAACTAGAGAAAATAAAACCCTTTCAATAAAAAATAGTCATCCCGATTATGTTAAAGTTCTCAAGAAAAAAGACCAATTCCAAAAATACATTGTAGCAGCAATTCAAGCCCCAAATGCTTCTGTTATGAACACAGCTTCATATGAAACAGTTGACATTGATATTAACATGATATTTGAAAATCATCAAGATGGAGATGAAATCTTGATGGTCGAATTACCTGATGGGTTATTTGAGTGTAAAGAAATCTAAAAATTGCCTTTAAAATAATCTGCTTTGTTTTTTTAATCAGAAAACATTAAGAGGTCTTCTAAATTCTATTGATTAAAGAAATAACACTGTTAATAGTGAAAAGAAGGAAATTGATGTTATGGCATCTAAAACTCATCCTTTGTTAATGGATGCACCGTACAAGGAAATGCTCCTTGGGAACGATGCGTTTGTTCGAGGAATGATTGAAGCAGGAGTAAAAGTCTCTGCTGCTTATCCAGGTTCGCCCACAAGTGAAATTGGTATGAGATTAGCTGAAATCGCAGATAAAAGTGGGATATACTTCGAATTTTCTACTAATGAAAAGGTAGCGACAGAAGTTGCAGCATCCGCAGCAATTGGTGGTGCTCCAGCAGTATGCTTTATGAAAAGTGTTGGATTAAACGTTGCTGCTGATTCGTTTGTACAACTAAGTTTGTTTACAATACCAGGTGGTTTAGTAGTAATTTTGGGAGATGATCCAGGACCACATTCCTCACAAAATGAACAAGACAATAGGCATTATGCGAAAATTGGGCATATACCAATGCTTGAACCAGCAAATGCACAAGAAGCAAAAGACTATGTTGTTTTTGCTATGGAACAAGCACAAAAATGGAAAATGCCTGTGGTTATACGATCAACTACAAGAATCTGTCATCAAACAGGTCTTGTGGAATATGGTCCAAAGAAGGAAGTAAATATCGAACGAGGATATGACCCAGAGCGTGATGGAGGATACGTACCTCTACCAGCAACCCTTAAACCACTAAAAGAAAAATCCCTTAGAAATTTGAAAAAATGGGAGGACCTAGCAAATAGTGGTGCGTTATTGAGGGAAGAGAAAGTGGGAGATGGAGAACCGCAAATTGGTATAATTACTGCTGGACATGCATATGCTGCAACAAAAGCAGCTTTAAGAAAACTAGAAGCTTCAGCAAACATCCTCAAACTTGGTATAATTTATCCATTACCAATGAAGAAAATCGTGGAATTCATAAAGAAGAATAAAACAGTCAAAATCCTAGAGGAATTGGATCCGTTTATAGAAGAACTAGTGAAAGTTGAACTTTATGAACAAGGAGTAACTGGAACAAAAATAATCGGAAAGAGCAAAGAAGAAGATTATGAAGATCTAATGATTTCTGAGTATGATACAGCACGACTTGTAGGTATGTTCTCAAAACTTCTAAACATTCCTAACCCAATAAGATATCATACATCAAAATTGGCTATTCCTAGAAGATCACCAGTCCTCTGTCCAGGATGTGGACATAGAACTGCTTTCCATGCAGCGAAAATCGTCATGGATAAAATGAAAGGATACTCAATGGCAGATATAGGATGTTACTCATTAGGGTATTTAGATCCGCATAATCAAGGAACATTGTTATACAGTATGGGTTCGGGAGTGCCAGCATCTTCAGGTATGAAACTCGCACTACCTGATACTCCAATAATGTCATTCGTAGGTGATTCGACATTCTTCCATGCAGCAATGCCAGGTATAGTAAATGCGGTATTTAACAAGCACAAGCATGTGTTGATGGTGATGGACAATGGAATAAGCGCAATGACAGGTCATCAACCGAATCCTAATACTGGCAAGAAATCCATTGGTGCACCGGTATTTTCAAAGTATAAAGATACTGAGACTATTAGCATTGATGATACTTTGAAAGCTTGGGGTGTTAAATTCGTTAAAAGAATACCTGCCTATAATGTAGCTGCTTTAGTAGAAGCTTTGGAAGAAGCCTTTGCCCAAGACGAATTTGCTGTTGTCATCCAAGAGGAACCTTGTGCTTTAATGCGTTCTCGAGCTGAACTTAGAGCTGGTACTTTAGCAAATCCGTACCAAATTGACCATGACATTTGTCGTAACATTCAGAATTGTCTTGCTGATTTTGCTTGCCCTGCTATTGAGAAGAAGGGTGAGAAACCGCAGATAAACACTGATCTTTGTATAGGCTGTGGTTGCTGTGTACAAACCTGCCCACTTAAAGTGAAGCCTATTAAACAAATGGAGGAATTTAGTCGAATCTAGAGGTGCTATGAAAATGACTGGAAAAACGCTGAAAGTTCATGTAACCGGAATGGGTGGACAAGGTATTGGTTCCACTACTCGAGTATTAGCCACCGCTGCTAAACTTGCTGGTTTATCTGTTATGACCATGGAAACTCACGGTTTGGCTCAAAGGGGTGGTGTAGTTGTTTCTGACCTTGCTATTGGTTATGATCCAACTGAATCTCCTCAATGTACTATTGGTGAAGCTGATGTTCTTATCGCTCTTGAAGCACTTGAATCTCTTAGATCTCTTCCAAAATTAAGAGAAAAGGGCATTATTGTAGTAAACACTACCACCTACCAACCTCTTGCAGTTAGGCATTCAAAGGGTGAAATCAAGTATCCCTCTTTAGAAGAAATCGAAGCTGATCTCAAACGAGTGACTCCTAATGTTCTCATGGTTCCTGCTCAAAAGGATGCACAAGAGCTAGGTGTTAGTCGTACTATGAACATGATTCTTATTGGTGCTCTTGTAGCTAACACTGACATTCTCCCTATTTCAAAAGAGCAAATCATTGATGGTATGAAGGCTATTCTTCCACCAAAATACGTGGATGTCAACCTTAGGGCTTTCGAGAAAGGTTTGAGCTATAAATTATAACAGTGGTTAATTTCAACCACTTTATTTTCTCTTTTTCCCAATTTTTATAATCTATTAAGTGTTTATGCTTTTAGATAATCATGAAAGGCATTAGAAGAAAGGAAAAAGCAATTGAAAGTACTGACGAAATGAAGAAAATCATTCAACTAGCAGACCACATAACTATTGCTATGTGCAAAGATAATGAACCTTATCTTGTTACTCTTAGTCATGGTTATGATCCTGATAAAAACTGTATTTATTTTCATTGTGCTAGAGAAGGAAAGAAAATTGACATTTTAAATGCTAATAATGTTGTTTGGGGACAAGCATTGATTGACAAAGGTTACGTGCAAGGTAAATGTGATCATCTTTATGCCACAACTCAGTTTGTTGGAACAGTTTCGTTTATTGATAGTTTCGATGAAAAAAAGGAAGCGCTTTTGAATATGATTAAAAAACTGGAAGAAAATCCTGATGAGGTAGCTAAAAAGCAGCTTACTGAAAAATCAGTTTCTCGAGTAACTATAGGTCGAATTGACATTGAAGCTATGTCTGGAAAAGAAGCTAAGAAAGCGGTAATTAGTCTGTAAAAAAAATCCTCTTCCTTACCACCACAATAGTCGACCTGCTACTATAATTCCTATAGTCATTCCTACTGCCATTACTATACAACAAACCAGAAGGTAGATTTGAATTCTATTTAAGTGCTTTTTTTTCTGACAGCTCGTACAAATGAGTTTGCTGATCAAGCTATCGTCAATAATTTTTCCTTTCTCACCTTCTGTATGTACTTTGCATATTGATTTACGACAAACTGAGCAATTAGCTATTGCTTCTCTACCGCAAATGTAGCATTCAGACATTTTTCATCACATTAATTGTTTTGATTCCTTGTAATAATATGGATGCATCAAAACAGAAATTCATACTGTTCTAGGCTTAATTCTTTTTTCATTGTCAATAGATCGTTTTGCAGACTTTTATTTAATGGAACGCCAGTTTTAGCTATTTTCTGTTCCATTTCGTATTCCTTTTCCCCAGCTGTATATATTCTCTCTCGTCCTGGTGCTTTCTTTGATTTCCTTAGTGTTCTGCATATATCACCTGTTATCTTCTTGAAAATATCAACTGAGATAAACTTGGAGACATCTATTGCAAGGAAGAAATGACCAATCTTCCAGCCTTTATCTAATGTCAAGTCTTTCAAAAATGGTCCTCCAGATAATGCTGATGATAGCATCTCTACAATTACTGAGTAGCCGTATCCTTTATGTCCACCCGTAATCTCACCCGCTCCTCCTAAGGGGAGTAAAGCAGCAGTACCATCTTTTAGTTGTTTCAGAATTTCCACTGGATCAGTTGCTAATTTGCCATTTTTGTCTATCACCCAACCTTCCGGTATGGGAGTTTCAGTTCTTGAAAAAACTTCTATCTTTCCTCTTTGAGTTATTGAGGTTGCACAATCTAGTATGAAATCAAATGCTTCATCTGTTGGTATTCCAAATGTTAATGGATTTGTTCCCATCATTGGTTCAATTCCAAATGTAGGAGCAATTGATGGTCTTGCGTTTGTTACTGATAATCCAATCATCCCTTTTTTACAAGCCATAATTGGATAATAGCCTGCTATACCATAGTGTGTTGAATTTCCAACAGCTACTGCACCAGTTCCATATTCTTCAGCTTTTTTAATTGCTAATTCCATTGCTCTGTAAGATGCAACATGACCTAATCCATGTCCTGCATCAAAGGTTGCTGTTGTAGGACTTTCTTTAACTATTGTTATATTTGTTTCAGGATTTATTAATCCCAGATTAATACGGTCATAATACATTTTCAGTCGTTGAACGCCATGTGAAGTTATCCCTCTAAGATCAGAAGCTATAAGCACCTCAGCACAAATTTTCGCATCTTCTTCGGGCGCACCCAGACCAATAAATACGTCTCGCATGAAATCTTGAAGTATTTCTACTTTTATGTGAACTACATCATCACCCATTTTTTAGAACACCTTAATTTTTAGTCAAAATCTCTTGTATAGTATGACTCTATTTGCTTTTAAAATTGCTTTAGAAGGGGTTTAATACCTTTCATTTTATTATTTTTTTGAAGAGATAGTACTTTATTTAAAAATAGGAGTGAATGATTTTTTAATCGAAAGTAATAAATTATTCATGCATTAATGTGAGCGAAAGAAGGAAAGAACTTGTCCAATTACCTTTGTATTTCTGAAAAGCCAACTGCTGCCAAAAGAATAGCTGCAGCACTTGATCAAGCTGGCAAACCAAGGAAACTACCAAATCCTAGAAACCTAGCAAAAGTTCCTGTTTATGAGTGCAGGAGAAATGGTGATACTATTTTTGTCATTCCAGCTCTTGGACATCTTTACTCTACTGTTGAGGATTCCGTTGGTGGTTGGCATTATCCAGCTTTCAGTTACAAATGGGTTCCTTCTCACTTGAACAATCCCAAGAATAAAACTAAGCCATTTATTGCTGCTTTCAAGAAATATAGTAAGGATATTGATG
>JAUVZH010000440.1 GCA_030602675.1 Candidatus Heimdallarchaeota archaeon
ATAGAATAGGTTTCACTAACATTATTTTACTTTTGTGGGATAAAATAATTGCAGATAAATTGGAAATTAAGGCTTCTTTTGTTGAGAAATTTTGTCTGTTGATTATTACCGCAAGCGGAAACTTATTATTAATAATTTATAAGGTAAGATATCGTATAACTCTATTCAAGAGGGGACGATATGAAACTTATTGAGTGTTCGAAAGTAAGAATATCAGATGCAGTAAACTCTCCCATATTACCCGAAACAGTAAAAAATGATTTGAAAGGGTCGGGTGACACTTTTCTAACAATTTATACAAAGAAGAGTAAAACTTTGAGGTTTTTCCCCACCAAAGATGATGAAATTTGGTGGCTAAGAATTGCTATTAATTGCTTTAGTCCTGAAACAAGTGGGAAAATTTTAGCGAAACTCAATAAGCTTGTCTCAGATTTTGTCTATTCTACAGGTGTATGCATTACCAAATCAGATTGTTATTGGGATGGAATTATTCTTGAATCATCCTTCAAAACAAGCAAAGATAATGTGAGAGAAACTTTAGAAGAAATTCCAAATGTAACAAAGGTTACAATAAATGCTGTAGAATAAAGTATTGCTTAGGTCGATTTTTTCGACCAATCGCAATTATCAGCTGTTTAGAATTCTATTTCTTTTACTCTATTAACAATAAATCGATTCATTACAATCCAATATTCTACTTCAGCAGTTTTACCTGCACCTACTATTTCATTTAGTTTAGCAAGATGCTCTTCCTTGGAAGGTTTTGGAATTGAAATTGTTTCATATGATTCTTTGTCCATTACTGACATTTCTTCACCTTCGATAGTAATAACTTGAGCATTTCTTTTATCGATAATTGGTACTTGTACTCTATTTGTAGATGGCATTACTAGAGATCTCTTCTTTTTATCAAAAAGGCCAATAACTTCCATTCTTATTTTAGCATGACCATGCTTTCCTGTTTTTGAATGGCTTAAATCTAGAACTTGACATGGCTCTTCATCAGCTAGGACGTAGCTTCCTCTTTTAATGGAATTTGCTTCTGTTGGTCGGGTTGACATGATATACACTCATTTACTTTTTATTATTGATTAAAATAACCAACATTAAAGTTTTTTTGTTACTGTTATGTTTTTACATAATACATAACACAAACTTTTATCATTTATTCTTATTACTTTAATATTATAGATTAAATAGTACATATAGTAAGTATTTAAAAACAAATAGCTGACATTCAGAGTTGTGATATAATTGAGAAAAAATTACAAATACCCGCTTGTAACAGGAGGTATCTTATTCTTAGTGGTACTGCTTAGTGGTTTTTGTAATTATGGTAACGCTATAAATGATATCGATTATCAAATTACTTCAAAAAGTGATGATAATCTAGATAAAATTTTCAATCCATTAGATGAGTTTACAGAGGATGATGCAGGAAGTGGAGGCGATGCAGGTAATTCCTTACCATTTGCTACGAATATTATTCCTGGAAGTTATAATGGAACATTAACAGCTGATGACATAGATTGTTATACATTCTACATAGAGATTGGAGTAATCATTAATTTCACAATGATTCCCCTAAATCTCACTGTTGATTTTAATTTACAACTTTATGACCCAGGTCAATCACTGATATTGAAAGAAGATCCAAATGGTGCTGGAGTGCGTGAATCAATAATATGGTCTACTTCATATGCAGGAAACTATTTTGCCAAAATATCACCAGCAACTGTTAGTGATATAGCAAATTATACATTTTCATTTTCAACGCAAGAACAAAACGATTTTGATTCTGGTACAGATGCTAGTAACTTTTTTGGTACTGCATTGAATATTAGTGCAGGTACTTCTAATGGGACGATGGTTATTGATAGTGATATTTATGATTTTTATGAGATTTCTCTAACTAAAGGAGATGTTATAGATATTTTTCTAAAACCTCTTAATACAACAAACATTGATATATTCCTGTATGATGAAAACGTAGTTGAATTAGCAAGTTCAACAAGATTTACAGGTATTAATGAGTCGATTTACTACGCAATCAGCATTAATGGATCTTATGTTATTGGTGTACAATTAGTTGAAGCAACTGGTGTAGAAGAAATATTGCCATACAATATTTCAATTATTATTGACAGACAAGATGATGCTAATTCAGGAACAGATGCTGGCGACTCTCCAGAAGATGCCTATTTAATCACACCTTTAAGGGATTCAGAATTTGAAGGAAGATTAATTTGGAATGGAGACCAGAGAGACTTTTACAGATTTGTTATTTCGCAACAATCACAAATTTTTGTGTATTTAGAAGTACCTGAGAATGTTAATTTCGATCTTGCAATTTATGATCATGAAAAAGCAATTCTTTACTCTTCAGAGGAAGAATTAGCTGGAGCCAATGAATATATTTCACAAACTCTACAAAATGGCACATATTATTTGTCAATCGAATTTATTATAGGCGGAACAGCTATTGAGGGCCAATATATCCTGGAGTTTAGTGTCATTCCTGTTGAACCAAACACAACAACTGGATTAAATCCTAGAGAATGGATTCCTATAGTTATATCAGCTGTTTTAGTACCGATTTCATTATTGATTATAATTATATTAGTTTTATACATGTTTACTGAGGTTAGAATTCCTTGGGTTTCAAAGAAACTTGACCAATACTTCAGCAAGGAAGGACAAGAAGACAGTGTAAAATCCCTTAGATATGCTTTACGAGTGAGAGATGATCAAATAGGCACTCTACGTGAAGAAATGATAGATAAGGATTCTAAAAGAGCAAAAGATTTG
>JAUVZH010000045.1 GCA_030602675.1 Candidatus Heimdallarchaeota archaeon
ATTTCTGTTCCATCTTTACTTTTCCAACGTATTGTTTCGATTGTACCAAAATTCCATGTTTTAACATCTTCTGAGAAATTTGTAACCTGCTTGAGTTCTAAATTACTTGATTTGATGGATTTTCTTGATATATATAGCTCAGATAATTTCTTTGCTGTCTTACCAAAGAAACCAAGATAACCGTTTTGAGAAATATCAAATCCATTGTATAATCTATGAATGTATCCTCCTAGATTAAGAGGAGTAATTTTACCAGTTTCTGTAACCTTAGCAATTACTGTTTTTGTCCCAAAAGCATAAGCAATAACAATACCATCAGGTATCCAAACACCCCCAAATGGATTACGGTCTAAATCACCTGTAATTTTCACGAATTTCTCTATAATTTTCTCAGATTCAAGAAGTTCTTTCCACTTTACTATGTCAAGAATCCAATAATCCACTTGAGTATAAAACATATCATCTCTTTCTTTTTTTGCGATTAGTAATTTATCTCCATCTGGAGAAGTATCAATAATATGGGCTTCCTTAGGAAAAGCAAGCTTTTGGATTTCTCCAAGATAGCTTACATCTTCATCTTCCTCTTTCTCTTCTTCCTTTTCCTCATCTTCTTTAGTTTCTTTATCCTTGTCTTTCTTTTCTTTTTTCAGTGCAACGTAAGCTTCTAATGCTTCATCTGGATCAGTGTTAATGAAATAATTAAGAGTCTCTTGATAGTATACCAGATCATCTCGAATTTTACAAATAAGGTATATTGAATCATGTTGTTTTGAAGGGATAAAACGTACTATTGATAATGGTTCCTCTAACAATTTGGAGAATTCAATAATTGGTTTTATTAATTTCTTAGAATCATCTTCTGTTTTAGTTTTCAACTCATTTTGATAAGCAATCATCTTTTCTAAATTAACATAATATAATGCACTAGCACTTTTTTCATGTTCAAAGTGAATATATATGCCGAATTTATTCTTTCGATCCTTTTTCTCTTGTCTTTTAGGATCCTTAGCTAAGAAAAGTAAACCTTTTCCAAATGGTTTAAAATTTCGTATGCCATTTTTATGATCCGTTACTTTCCAAGGTTCACCTATTAAGTTATCAAAAACATAGATTTGATTGCCACCCTTATTTGCATTATTACCTTGCATTAGAATAGCGATAGAATCATTATTCAGCCATTCAGCTTGTATAACAGAACCAGATCTTGTTAATTGGTATGTTTTATCAGCATTAACATCGTGTATGAAACAGTGCTTTTCATATGAATTCTTATTCCAATCTGTCTTTAATGTTATATAAGCCACTTTATCTCCATTTGGAGAGATTTTTACTCCATAAGCATATCCTAAAGTTATCAAATCAGTTATTGATGGTTCATAGACTTTAACCATGATAAAACCCACATTGATCGACATTTCAAGTTACTAATTAGCAAATATAATTCAAACGGTGAGTATTGAATTTAAAGTTTTATAAGAAAAAGGAGATATTCCCAAGAAGGGAATAAATCAATTATTTGCCAGCAATTGTCATTTCAGAGATTTTTATTGCAGGACTATACATATGACCATTATTGGATAGATCAGAACCAATAGTATCGATTTTATCCTTAATAATCTCAAAGAAATTGCCTGCGATAATCACATTTTTTACTGCTTTAGAAAGCTCACCATTTTCAATAAGATATCCATGTGTGACGGTAGCATTCATTTCACCACTAGATGGTCGTGAAAGCCATTCACCAATTGTTCTTTCAATGAAAAGTCCTTTCTTAGTGTCTTTTATCATATCTTCCAAGCTTGTAGTTCCTGGTTTAAAGATGAAATTGTTCGTTGAGGGGACTGGTAAAGTGTTGAAATTCCTTCGTGCATTTCCACTAGATTTCACATTTTCCTTTTTAGCACGGTAGCTATCATAGATGAAATTCTTGAGAACTCCTTTCTCTAAGATAGTTGTTTTTTGAGTTGGATGACCTTCGCTGTCAAATGCTCGAGTTCGTACACCATTGGGCATAGTTCCATCATCAATTACTGTTATTCTTTCATCAGCAATCTGTGTGTTTAATTTAGCAGCGAATGTTGATCTACCTTTCTGGATATTTTCTGAGTTAATGTTACTACCTAACATGAAACCGAATAAGAATGCGCTAAATTTGTTTCGCATAATCACGGGAAGCTTAACACTATCTATCGGTTTTGCTTTTACATACATTAGTGCTTGTTCTGCAGCATAATCAGCAATCTTATCGTAATTTAGATCCTTCCAATAACGAACTTGTAATGATTCCGCACCAGTACTTTCACCGCCTTCAACAGCTTTAGTCATCATGTAAGTAGTGATATAAGAACCGTAGTAGGTTTGGGTATCATAGTAATTGTTGGTAACAGAAACTTCACTATCATTAATAGTTAAGGCTCCACGAGTTACCTTCACTTTTCTACCATTTTCAGTTGCCCTATTGATTCCACCAATAACTTTGTCTATGATTTTATCATAGTCCAAATTCTTGAGAGAATCATCATAATTGCCCTTTACAGATGTTTTGCCAAATTTATCATTAAGGCTATTCCAATTAGGATCCTCAGGAGTTACTTCTGCTATCTTAACAGCTTTTTCAACAGCTCTTCCTACTTCAGTTTCAGTTAGAATTGAAGTTGCATGAAGACCAATTTGCTTTCCTTTAGCAACTCTAATGCCTAAACCCCGAGAATCAACAGTTTTGAAACTCTCAATTTCAGAAGCAAACATTACATCAGTTATTTTCTTTCTCAAGATGTAAACTTCAGCTTCATCTGCACCCAATTTCATTGCTTTCTTAACTGCTAGTTGACCTAAATCCATTGTTCTATCTTCCTCCAACAGTCATTTCTTGAACCCTAATGTGGGGGCCACCAAAACCAACTTTTGCTGCTTGTCCCCCCTTCCCACAACCACCAAAATAGCTTGTAGAAATTTTTAAATCATTACCAACAGCATCAACGGTTTTCAAAGTGTCAAGTATAGCTCCACTAATAATAACACCTCTAACAGGTTCAGCAAGCTCACCATTTCGAATCATGAAGCTTTCACCACCATTAAATGTGAAAGTCCCCATGCCAACTTCTACTTGACCACCACCCGAACCCTTATTCTTGATGTAAACACCTTCTTTGATACCTTCAAGTAATTCATCAAATTTGTAATCACCATTATCGATGTAAGTATTTGTCATACGAACAAGTGGTTGATTTTCAAAATCTTGTGCTCTTGAATTGCCTGTAGGTGAAACTGCTAAGACATTAGCAGAATTTCGATCATGAATATATGCTTTTAGAACTCCTTTATCCATAATTACCGTTTTTCCTTTTGGTGTTCCTTCATCGTCAACTGGGATATAGTAGCCACCTTTGGAAGTGCCTTCATCAATAATAGAAACTTGTTCATTAGCTAGTTCTTCACCAAGTCGATCCTTGAGTGTAGATGTTCCAGTAAAAACTAAATCAGCTTCTGCAGCATGACCAAAAGCTTCGTGAACAAGTATTCCAACTAATCGTGGGTCAACAACAACTGGATATGTACCTGGAGGTGGGGAAGAAGCTTTGACAGAACGAAGTGCTAATTCAGAAAGATCAACTGAGAAATCATTCCAATCATATTTCTTTGTAAATTCGTAACCACTACATGCGCCATGCCCATGATATGTTGTATCCATTTTGCCATTTTCAACTGCTACAGCAATTTGAATCAAACCAATAGTTGGTACCTGAACCAGAGTTTGAGTTCCCTGAGATGATATAAAAAATCTATTATCTACAGAGGATCCCATGATTGTAATGACATTTTTTATCTGGTCACTAATCCAAGCTGCTTTATTGGTTTCCATTAATAATTCAACTTTTTCTTTTGGAGAGACACTTATTGGATCAGTTTTAATTGACACTTTTTCATCAAACTTGATTGTTTTAGTCTCTGCAAAATTTCCTTTCTCACTTTCAAATGATTTTGCCAATTTTAATGCAGCATTAATAGAATTGTTAACACTATCCTTAGAAAAATCACTTGTAGATGCAAATCCTACTGCACCATTGACTACCACACGTATACCCAAACCACCAAAATCGAGAGATTTATACTCTTCAAGAGATTTATTTTCTACTCGTATTTCTTCGTTGCTGAAGTGCTGATACCGAACGTCTGCGTATGAAGCTCCAAGTTTTAAAGCTTTATCGATGATTTTTTCTGGTTCGAGTTGGTTTAATGTTTCCTTAAAATTACTCATAATTGCCACATCAATTATACTAAAACCATAATTGGGATTGTAGTTTGCATATTTGGTTATATCGATGGGTCTTATTTGGCTTGAAAGAAACTAATTGACAAAAATATCTGATAATTCAAAAAAGTGATTTAGGTAGTGATTATATTATATCATTCCATCGACATAATATAATCCTAACAATATGCCTGATTTCTCTAGCTCCTTAGCCTTCTTCCTGCTGAGTTGCTTTTTATCTTTTCGAGGTTTTGCCTTTTTGATCTTAACCATCTTCATCCCAACCCATTATTCCAATAACGTGGAAGGTTTATTAATATTCCATTTATCTATTGTTTTTCGAATATTTAAATTCTTCGAAAAAACCGTTAATTTTAGAATATTATAAGAATTATCAAAATTTCGTATATTTTTATAAATGATGGTTGTATAAATGAAATGAATACAATGTTTATTAAGAAATTAGAAAAGGAAGTTCACGAACAAACAAAGAATATCGTTAAAGCAATTAGCAATGAAACTCGTTTTAGCATTTTACTACTAATATCTGTTTATAGAGATATGACACTAGATAAAATAAGTGAATTAGTGAACAAAAGCAAATCAACTGTTCATCATCACATAGCACAATTACTAAAATATGGTCTTATTGAGGAAACAACAAAACCAGGAAGCAAAACCAGGTACTATAAACAACTTGATTCAGACATAACTAAAAGAATACGAGAGACATTCAATTTGGAGCGATTTCAAGAACAATTACTTGAAGAAAAAGAAGAATTGTGTGAATTGTTCACTGAACTAGCAAAAACAAACAACATCATGATGCTAAATGCTCTCCAATTCTTTATTAGAAATTATTACAGTAATTTAGATGATTTAGAAGTCGATAAGAGATATCACACTTTAGGGGAATTGATGATGGGTACATTTAATCTGAGTGAGGAAAGTTCTCTAGCTTATCGTAAAGAACATAGGGAACTTGCTCAAAAATATCTCAAGAAAGAAAGAGAACATCCAGAACGTAAAAAACCATGTGCTCATTACTATGCTGGTTACAATATCGAGAAAACACTTGAACGATTGTATAAAAAGAAAAAATAAACTCTTTCTATCAATTATGATTTCTGTTCTGAAAGAATTGCATGAGCTTCTTTTATACGTTCAATAATAGGTATTTCTTGTGGGCACTTCTCCAAACATTCCTTACATTCTGTACAGGCAGGTGATTTTTGACCTGGTTGTGATTTTGTTAAACCAATCCCACGATACTTTGCTCGAGCAAGGTGGAGCTTTAATGGATCTCTTGAGACCATAAGCTGTTTAAGAATGGCTTTTATATTAACATCATTTGGACATGGCATACAATATCCGCATTGTGTGCAATCGATATCATAAATTTCTTGGAATTTTTTAGAAACTAAGTCTATACGTTTTGACTCATCCTCTGTGAGATCGGATTTCTCATGAGAAGCAAGAGCAATATTCTCTTCAATGATTTTCTCAGAGCTCATACCAGATAATACAACAGAAATGTTAGGATTTGATAGAACAAACTTCAGAGCCAGATCTGCGAAATCTTTTCTCCCTTTTGTTAACCATTTTTCCATTTCTTTAGTTGGTTCCATTGCTAATCTGCCTCCCCCAACAGGGCCCATGATTGCTATACCTAAACCATTTTCATTAGCATATTGGATAATGTCTTGATTACTTCTATCCAAAAAATTATACTGGACAAGTATGACCTCAAAAACACCAGTATCTATGTACTTCTTAATGTTCTTAGGTTTATCATGAGATGAAAAGCCAATGTGTTTTATTTTTCCCATTTTTTTAGCTTTCTTCATTTCATCAATTAAATTTAATTTTACTATTTTCTCTGCAAATCTATTTTTACTAATATTATGAAAAAGGTAGATATCAACAAAATCAACATCCAATCTTTCTAGTTGTTCATCAAGTTTTAGGTGAAAATCTTCAGCACTACTAACAGCCCAAATAGGACATTTAGTCATAAGAGTTACTTTGTCCCGATAACCTTCTTTTAGTGCTTTTCCAACGATTAATTCACTCTTCCCGTTCATATAATTATAAGCGGTATCAATGAAATTTACTCCACCATCAATAGCTTGTCGAACCATCTCTACCCCTCTCTCAATATCAAATGCTTTATTGCTAGGGCTCTTTTTTGGTATGCGAAGAACACCAAAACCTAATGCTGATACCTTTAATCCAGTTTTACCTAATTGACGATATAGCAATGAAGAACCTCTTTATGAGTAAAGTACTTTTTCTCTTTCAATAGCTTTTGTAGCAATTACAATTAGTAATGCAAATAACCCTATAAATAATACTAGGAATAATCCATCAATCCAACTAAATGATCCATCTATTAATGCCATTATTGGATGATAAATCCAATGAAATGGATTGATGTAAGTTAAGAATAGTGTAGATTGAGGGTTGATGACTATTGGAAAGAAAAATAGCATTCCCAGTAATATCACTACTGGTATGCCAATAGTATCCGCTAATGGCTTCTTCAGAGTAGTTTCAAAAACGATCAACATGGTTATTGCTAAACTAAGACAAATTACTACACTTAACAACAAGAGTATTCCTTTGCCTGATAAAATTGCGTTTAAAGAAAGAATCATTGAGAAATCATCTATAATATCATCGCCAAGTAATGCTGGTAACCCACCAATAAGTGAACCTGCAAAGTAAGCAAATATAGATAAGAATGCTCCAAGAACACCAACGAGTATTTTTGATAGAACAATATGAGACCTCTTTCTGGTTATTGTAAGCATGATCTCTAGTGTACCGTCTTCACGCTCTTTACCAAAACCAAAATTCTTTCCCATACTAATAGACATAGAAACAAAGAGCATGATAGCATAACCATAAGGTATAGCAAGTGAAAGTGTATCACTACTCCAACCTTCTTGCTCTACAGGAGGAGGAATATATGGATTGGGTTCAACAACAGGCATATCGGAAACATTGTTTAAGAAAAGCATTCTATCTTCAATTGCTTCATCAATCATGGTCATAGTTTGTGCAAAATACATACCTGCTCTTGTTCCTAAATCAGAAACGGTTCGAAATTCATAGCTAGATTGCCCATCAAAAGTAGCATCTGAAAAATTACTTGGAAAATAAAATCCGTACGAGCTATTTAGTACTTCCTCTCTGGAAGGTACGAGTTTTATTAAAACTTCAGAATTATTTCTAAAGAGCGTAGACATCTTATTGATAGCTTCTTGACCCAAATTAATATTGAAAGATGTTCCATTAACATGCAATTCTGCAGAACCAATATCTGCAGAACGAATGCTTATAGTCATCTCAAAAGTATAACTGTCATTAAACATCATTGGCAAAGCAGTAAGTACTGCTATGATGGTAAATGGAATAATGAACATGAAGATTAGGTTCTTTTTAGTAAAGACTAGTTTGATGTCTTTCTTTAGTATTGCCAGAAATTGATTTGAACTTTCGCTCTCGCTCATGATTAGTTTTCCTCCAATTCATTTTTCTCATGTACGTTATGTTGTTCTTTTTGATAGCCGTTTTCAAAAGCATAAATAATGGCATTTTCAAAAGAATCTCCTGGAGCAAATGTTTCAATGACCTCTTGCTTTGTACCTTGAAAAATGAGCATGCCTTCTTTTAGTATCCCCGCATGTGTTGCTAATTCCTCGAGATCAGAAGTTATGTGACTGGACATAAGAATGGTTTTGTTCTCCTTTTCAACTAGATCTCTTAAAATATCTCTTACCTTTTTCGCTCGAGCGATATCCAAACCAGTTGTTGGTTCATCAAGAATAATTAAATCCTTGCTCGAGATAATTGTTCTAATCAAACCAATAGCTCGTTTCTCTCCACCGGAAAGCTTGTTGAATTCTAGATCTAATTTATCCAACATATCAAGCTTTGTAAGGAGATTAACCATCTTATTATGAGCATGTTCTTTATTTACACCAATTATGGATGTAAATAATAAAATGTTATCTTTGGTTGAAAAGTCCTTATAGCCAGCAGTAAATTGAGATAAAACACCAATTTTGGATCTAATCTCTTCAGGATTCTTCGTAACTAGAACTCCTTGAACAACTACTTTGCCAGTTGTAGGTTTAAGAATCCCTGTTAAAATTCTAATAGCAGTTGTTTTACCTGCGCCATTTGGTCCCAACAAAGCATAAATGCTGCCTTTTGTAATATGTAAATCAATATCTTTTAGAACCGTTTTATCCCCAAATCGTTTACTAAGATTTTTAGTTTCAATTATATATTCAGTTATTCTGCATCCCTCTTTCTTACATAGATATCAGACTTTATTCTTATCCACTTAAGAATTATTTCTCAGAATATTTAAACCTATGTAATAGAATTAAAAATAAGAAGTTAAGTAAGAGTAGCAAAAATCTGCGGGAAATGTTTAAATCTATCTCTTTTATAATTAAAATAATAATGTCTCGGAACGAAAGACCAGTTTGTATTTAATCAGAAATATGAATTTCCATACCTAAGGGTGGGTGTAAATCATTGGTAAAACGTAAGAATATTTGGTTAATTTTTGCTAGTATTTTAAGTCTTCTAATTGTAAATATAATTATAGTAAACAATTTTTCAAAAAATGTAACAAATAACTATAATCCAGTTTCAAGTATAAATGCAAATGGAAATCCAGGTCCATTCTTTGATGTAACAATCATATGTCCAACAAATAATCCTTATAGGCTTCAATGGGTAGACATGATAAGGGATGAACTTGAAACAATAGGGATAAATGCAACAATAGCCTGGTATAGTAATTGGACTGCAATCGGAGAAAGAACTTGGGATCATCCAGGACCATATCCGATACCAACTTATGACCAGGGAGGTTATGATATGATATTTGTTGGATTTGGGACAGTGATGTGGACCGTAGATGGTTCTATGTGGCATAGCAATTCAATGCCTCTTTCAGGCTATAATTATTACCAATTTAATGATTCTGCTTTTGATGCAGCACAAGACAACTTCAATCAATCATATACCTTAGCTGATTGTCAAAACTATGCATCACAAATGCAGAATATCTTATATGATGAGCTTCCATCAGTACCTATCTATAGTAGGGGAGGACTCTATCTTGTTGATGATAATCTAGAAGGTGTAAATATAGATCGATGGTATATTTCACAATACTCAATTGAAAATTGGTCGATAAGTGGTCATACAGAGCTTAGATTCGCTAAATGGTGGTGGAATAACAATTTCCATCCCCATTTCATAGATAATAATCATGATAGTGAATGGATGAATCAAATTTGGAATGGTTTAGTACAATTGAGTGATAATGCAAAAGGTTGGGAATATCGAATAGCAGATAACATAACAACAACTGATGGTTTAACTTATGAAATCGAGCTAGATCCAAATGCTGTTTGGGGTGATGGAACAGCACTCACAACAGATGATATTATCTATAATTATCAACTGGTGTTAAATACAACATATGGAAATAATAATACAAGAACTATTTATAGCGAGTTTTTCGATGACAGTGCAATAACAAAAATCGACAATTATAATTTCAACTTCACCTTTCTTAAGAAATACCCATATTGTTATAAATTATTTTCAATTCCACTAATACCTCAACACATATGGGGTTCGATTCAACCAATAGATATGAATATTCAAGCTGAAGATTGGGCAATCAACAATCCTAGTCAACTCTTTGGCTGTGGGCCATACAAATTAAGTTCTTGGAATGGTACTACTGCAAGCCTTAATTTGACAACTAATGATTATTTTGATGATTGGTTCGGAACTGCTCCTAAATTTACTGATGTCAAATTTATTCAAATAGAAAGAGGAGCGCCAGATCAAGTAGTAGCAAATTATACCCTTGGAAAAATTGACGTAGCTACTCATGAATATTGGGATGGTAATGAGCTTAATGATTTAGGAATGCCAAATCAATTTGCTAAACATGGTGCTTGGCAAGAATTAGGAATAAACCAAAAACATCCATACCTTGGTACTGGAGATAGCTGTCCAATAGCTGGAAAACAATCAGCAAAATATTTGAGAAAAGCTATAGCTGAAATTATTAATTACACTGCTATTATAGAAGATATTAGAGAAGGTCTTGGTTCCCAAACCACATCCTGCTTTCTGCGATCACCCTTCTATAATTCATCTTTGGTGCCATATACATATAATCTAACTAAAGCAGAAGAATATATGATATTTGCTGGATTTGATACAGGATTAGATTCGGATGGAGATGGGTTAACAGATAGCGTAGAATTGCATACTACCCTAACAGATAGATTTGATTCAGATTCCGACGATGATCTAATGCCGGACGGATGGGAAGTGCAAAATGGCCTAAATCCATTAGTTGTTGATAGCACAAACGATCCGGACACAGATGGAGTAGAAAATTATGATGAGTATCTTCAAGGTACTCATCCAAATGACTCAGATACAGATGATGATCTCATACCAGATGGCTGGGAGATTCAAAATAGTCTTAATCCATTAGTTGATGATGCAACTGATGATAATGATTCAGATGATCTGAACAACTATAATGAGTATTTAGCAAACACGGACCCGAATGATTCGGATACGGATGATGATCTTATGCCGGATGGATGGGAAGTTGCAAATTCACTGAACGCAACAGTGGATGATGCTGCAGCTGATCCTGATTCAGATAATTTATCAAACTACAATGAATATCTTGAGGGCACGGATCCACATGTTTCGGATACTGATGCTGATGGTATAAATGATGGAGAAGAAGTAGTGGAAGGAAACGATGGTTTCATCACTGATCCTTTGGATGCCGATTGTGATGATGATGGAATTGAAGATGGTGAAGAATGTATTGAAGGAGATGATGGATACATAACAGATCCTAATGACCCAGATACTGATGACGATCTCATGCCTGATGGTTGGGAGGTTAATAATTCTCTCGATCCTATAACAGATGATGCCAGTAATGACGCTGATTCTGACAGTCTAACAAACTATAATGAATTTCTCCAAGGCACTGATCC
>JAUVZH010000051.1 GCA_030602675.1 Candidatus Heimdallarchaeota archaeon
CAAAAAACGGAAGTCGAATGGATTCATATTGAATTACCTGAGAAATTCAAACGCATTAAAACTTTACTCGAGCGCTCTTTTTCCTATAAATTAAAAGAGTTAAAAAGACTTGGCTGGATTGAATCCTCTAATGTGAATATCAAGCGTAAAGATCTATTAAAACTTCCTCCACAGATAACTAAACAATTTGACAAAACTGACAATGTTTCTGAGGTGTATTTAGCTCTTGGTCTAGTTGGTGCTTCAATAAGGTTGACTCATGCGTTGGAGCTCCTCGAGACACAGGGTTTAAGCTCACTATTAAGCTATTTTGAGAAAATGCACAAAGAAGCAAAGAGCTCAAAAGCTACAAAAACACTTCTCAGTTTATTAAATGAGGATGCTATAGTTGTTTCTTATGATATTGCCAAACAAATTCTAGATGAGGGTTATGATCATCCAAAAATACCTGAATTAGAAAGTATTGTAAGTGAAGCTATTTCTGAGAGTCCGGATTCAAGAATCCTTGTTTTCACTCAATATCGGAACTCAGCCAAAAATTTGGCTAATATACTAAATAAATTAGATAACATTAATGCTTCGAGGTTTATTGGTCAAGCATCAAAATCCGGTGATAAAGGATTTTCACAAAAGAAACAGCTAGAAGTAATGCAACAATTCAGAGATGGCTTATTCAATTGTTTGGTTGCAACAAGTGTGGGTGAAGAGGGTTTAGATGTTTCTGAATGTGATTTAGTTGTCTTTTATGAGTGTGTCCCTTCAGCTATTAGAAACATTCAGCGTAGAGGTAGAACAGGTAGAAAGCGTGCTGGGAAAGTAATAGTTCTAATCACAAAAGGCACTCGAGATGAAGGTTATTTTTGGGCTGCAAGATATAAAGAGAAAGCCATGAAGAGGAATCTTAGAGAACTGGAAAAATATGGAAAGAAATCCATTGATACTTCACAAAGGACCATGGAAGATTTCTTCGCAGCAGCTTCTTCAGAAGCAGATGTTATAGAAGAGGATATTGCTGAAGTAGATGAACCATTTGATGAGTTATCTATTCTCTCAGATGAAGCATTAACTAAACTTGAACAAGAAATTGAACAAGGTTCACCTACCGACATTAGTAAACTATCTGATGGTGAAAAACAATCTATTGATCAATTTTTTTCCGAGGAACTTGATTCTTCTGAAACTAGAAAAGTTCGTATAATAGTTGATTCACGGGAATCAAGATCTGGTATCGCTAAGGAGCTTTCAGAACTAGACATCGAGATAGATGTACAACAGATATCTATTGGTGATTTTGTTTTAAGCTCAAGAGTATGTGTTGAAAGAAAGGATGTTGCTGATTTTAGTCAAAGTTTAATTGACGGAAGACTATTTCCACAATTAATTGCACTGAAAAGGAATTATCAAATTCCCATTTTAATTATAGAGGGTGAATCACTATACGGTCATAGGGCTTTGAATCCAAGTGCTATTAGAGGTGCCATAACTGTTATTACATTGAACTTTGATATTCGTATTATCTGGACACGAAGTACCAAAGATTCTGCTAGATACTTGAAAAGTATCGCTACTCGAGAACAGAAACAATCAGATAGAACTCCTGTTATTAGGAGCGAAAAGGCACCAATTGAATCTTCAGATTTATTAGAATTTATTGTTGCTGGGTTTCCTAACATTAATGCTGTTCTTGCACGTAGAATTTTGCACAAATTTAACACCCTTGAAAATTTCTTCAATGCTTCAGTAAATGAAATTCAAGAAGTAAAGGGTATAGGGAAGAAAATTGCAGAAGAGATTAAAGAACTAATACAAACGAAATATGATAAGGAAGTTAGCGAATAACTATTGTATTAACTTTCAGAAGTTTTTTCTAACGTCTGAAGTAGTTTATTAATTGCTTCTGTAATTTTTATAATTTCATCAGGATCATCTGTGTTCTCCAGTTTCACCCTTAATTGTTCAATTTTTGCATTTATTGTTTTTGTAATACTTGTTTCTGTTGCACTTGTTTTTGCAGCATTTTTCTTCAATGCTTTTTGAATTTCAGCTGGAAGCTCCTTTTCATCTTTGTAAATCAAAACTTTTTTGTCACAAACCTTGCAATAGATTATATCTTGAATTTTTATTAAAGGAGAATCACATACAGGACAAGCTGCATGTAATAAAGTTCCACCTGCTCTTAGTGCCTCTGCGATTGCTTTTATTCCTTTATCATTTTCTGTTTCTTTTTCATCCATTAGTAGCACCCGACTTAAAATGAAATTTGTTTTTCAATTGTCTGCTGACCGAATATTTTCTTTGCTGCTTTGTTTACTTTTTCTCTATCCTCTTTATAAGAGTAGACTCTAAAAATATACATCATGCCCATTAAAGCTTCAAAGATCCTTGATACTTTTCTTATTTTAACTTCTTTTTTAGTTCTCTCTGTTCCTTCTCTTACAAACATTGGTATTTCATATGCTGGTAAATCTATAGAATGAGAATAGGGAACACTCGGGAGTGTTGGTATATCAATGAATACGTTATCAATACTAACTTTTGCTTCATTAGCTATTTCTTCAATAAGCTTCTCTCGATACTCCTTTTTACCTAAAGTTGATTGTATGAAATCATCTCGAGTCATAAATTCTCTTTCAAAAGCAACTTTCAGCAATTTTCTATCAGCTAATTCTTTCATAATCTTTCCAGCTGCTTTACTTTCCATGAGTTGACTCCAAACAGAAAAGTCATCTAGTTTTAGATAATCTTCTGGTTTTTTGAAGCTTAGTAAACCAATTTCCTTTTCTGCTAGCTCCATTGCTCTAACAATCATCAATTGTGATGCTCTAGATACTTTATGAAAGTAGATTGTTCTAAAAGATTCAACTCTAGCAATAAGAAACGCTTCTAATGCTGGTAAAGCTGAGTAATTTACTGCTAAATTGTCATTAATTACACCCATTGTATAGAGGATTCTCATAACATCAACTTGACCATATTCTGCCCCTGTATGATATGAATCTCTAACAATGAAATCCATTTTATCTACATCACACGAACTTGAGATTATTTGATTAAGAAATCCTTTATTTTTGATGGTCTTATTTCCATGAATAAGCCCACATACCTGATCAACCTTTAATCCATTCTCATTTAAAATATCAGCAATTTCTGATTCCTTAATTATCCATCTCGAGAGATCTTCATGATTTTTTCTTATTTTTTGAAGTAATGCTTCAAATGTATGAGAAAAGGGTCCATGACCAACATCATGTAGCAAAGCAGCAATTTTGACCAATGATTTCTCATAATCTGTAATATCAACGTCTTCATCATTACAAAGAGAAGTAGTCATTTTTTCAGCTAAGTAACTCACACCTAAAGAATGTTCAAACCTCGTGTGATTTGCTCCAGGATAGACAAATTCAGATCCAGAAAGTTGTTTTATTCTTCTTAAACGTTGAAAGAATCTGGTATCGATAAGCTCCCTTTCGAAATCATTTATGAAAATATATCCATGTATTGGGTCTTTAATGAATTGCATTTTAGTTGATTTTGTCATATAAAAAGCCCCGGAGTTTCTTAACTGCTCTCTACTGCTTCTAATATCGCACAATTGATTTTCAGCTTAAAAAATAATTTGCATATGATTTTTATTACAAAATAGTGATTTACAGGGGTTCTATAATAACTAAAACGAAGTATATAGATCCTAATTTTTTACCCCTGTTGCAACTATAAATCATTAATGAGTTGGTATTGAAGACATAATTTCAGCTAATCTTGGTGCATGTTGAGATAAACTTCTAACAGTTACTGGCATTGCTTGCTGATCTGTAGATCCTCCGATGAGATAGAATCTTCCCAAATCTTTCAAAACCAAAAAACCATTAGAACCTCTTAAAATTATGTCTTGCAAAGGATTGAAGGACAATCTATCTATAGCCAACTTGCTTGTAGAGACTAAAGCAGCTGCTACAGCAGAAAGTTCTACAGGATCAATTGATTTATCCTGAGAAAAGAATGCTACTCTCTCGCCTGCATCAGAGACTACTGCTAAAGCTCCTAATTTTGTTTCAGAGGTTATTTGTTGGAGTACAGTAACTAGCTCTTTCGCTTTATCTGGTGGTACCTTTATAGACATTTTTCTTCAACACGTTATCTATTTTACTAATATATAATATTTATTCAATTTCTATTTGAAAAGTACTCATTAGATCTTCAATACCTTGATCTAATTTTACTTCATCTTTTTCTTTGACTTTTTTATCTATTTTCCTTAATACTTCTACTACTTTTACAACACCATTTTCAATAACAATTCTTGGAACCCTATCTGGTGCAAGGAAAACTCCTTCTGGAGGGTCTGGTGGAACTAAAAATTCATTTCCTTGTTGTTTATATACTCCGGTTCCTACAATTATTAATTCTCGTTCATAACCAGCTGGTACTCCTAGTTCTTTCAGTAGTTCGAATGCTTGTCTTGGATCAACTTCTTCAATCATTTTTTGATGTGATGGTGCTGGAGCTGCAGCTTGTGCTCTTGGTTGTGGTAGAGGTGGTGGTGCGGGTATGCTATCTGTTTTTCCTCCAAATTTTTTAGCAGTAGTAGTTCCTGGTGCTGGACGAATGATTTTGGGTTCTTTACCATCACCCATCATTGCACTGAGAATAGTTCTTTGCGGTTGTCTTGTTTGTTGTTTTGGTTGGGGTTCAGGTCTTTTTGGTCTAGGAGCTTCATCTTTTGATCGAACGACTTCCTTTTTGGATCCAGCAAATTGGTTCATAGATGCTTTATCCTTATCAGTATAGATGATTCTCTTAGTTGGCTCATTACCTGATAGTTTAATAGCAACACCTGATTCTAATCCCATCTCTGAAGGATTGGTTGGGATTCCTCTTGTAGTTGTATCAATAACACCTACTGAAGCTTCTCCACGGGAGCGTTTTATAGTAAATTCAAACTCTTGGGTTTCATCACCCTCTTCAACTACAGATAAACGAAAAGCAAAACCATAATAGGTTTTTCTAAGTTCAGCAGCAGCTCTGCTGCCAATAAATTTCTTTTTTATACCCGAATTAGCTCCCTTCCAAAGGAATATTCGTTTAAATTGTTCATCAACAATAATCATTACTTTTGTACTTTCTGAAATAAACTCATTCTCTTCATCTAAAGTGCCATCTTCGAGCACTTCATAAAACTTCATTGTCATTTTATTGCATTCTCCATTGGACGCGCACGAATTTGTATTTTTTGTTTAATAACAACTCATTTATTGTTTTTTCTGAATACACGCATTAATTATCCTAAATAACCTTTACTCTATGTATATAAAATCCCTTTTGGTATTGACAAAAAAGAACAAATTATTTATGTACTAATTTTTGAGAGTAATTGTTCTATTAATTTTATTGATTCCAAGAATAAATCTTCGTTATTTTCTTGAAAATATAAAGAGAGATAAACCATTTTCCCTAGTCCAACTACCATTTTCTCTGCTAAAGCTTTAGCATATAATTCATTTCTAGATCCAATTACTGTTGCAGTTATTAGTTCTCTTCTATCGATATGTGGTTGAGTAGTTTTGTCAAAACCTGTTCCTGACACTTGCTGAGTAGAAGCTGAAGGTAATGATATAGCTGTTGTTCCTAAATTAAGTGAATCCTTTTCTGAAATGGACACAAAAAAACCATTAGCGAAATGCATTGTTATTAGCTGAAGGTTTTCACTTTCTATTTTTGTAATAGGTAGATTTTGTTCATGAGCAGTATCTTTCTCTGTCATAATAATCCAACATACTATTTACTTAAGATAATCAAGGTAGAGAATATAATCAGCAATTGATTCCATTGCTTGTGTAACATCTTCTTTCCATGAAATTAACAACAATTTTTTCTCTTTTTTTATTCGAATAAAAACTGGATATAGATTTGGGTTAGTGGTTCCAATTCCAATTATATCAATCGTTTGAGAGTTCATATATTCTAATATACTGATTGCCAAGTGAATGTCTACATCACTACCTACAATCTCTTCCTGAAAACCTTGGTCACTTAATAGGTTGGATTCTTTCTGTGTAATTTGCTCATCAAATATTACTTTTCCAGTTCTAATTGTACCTATTTCAGATAAGGCATCCTTCAAAATAGACATCTTATGTATCTCGAAATCTGGTAAAATTGTTGATCCGTCTAGAACAATTGCTATATTTTTTTTATCCTCATCGGATATAATTCTTAATGCTTTTCCCATTTTGCTTAACATTCTATCCACCTTGCAAATTAACTATTATTTCCCATATCGTCTTTCTCTTTGTTGGAATGTTCGCACAGCTCTCCACAAATCAATTTTTCTAAATGCCGGCCAATAGATATCTGTGAAATAGAGCTCTGAATATGCACTTTGCCAGAGCAGAAAACCACTAAGTCTTTCTTCCCCTGAAGTTCTGATTATTAAATCTGGATCTGGAATTCCTTCTGTATATAAATGATCATTAATGGTCTTCTCATCAATATCTGCAATTGTTAATTCATTCTCTTTAACCTTGTTAGCAATCTTCTTCACTGCATCTACTATTTCTGCTCTTCCACCATAACTTAGAGCAACATTTAGTAAATGCTTATCGTAATCTTTAGTTTTTTCCTCAATATCATCAATTAATTTCAATATATCTTTTGAAAGGTTCTCTCTTCTACCAATGATTTTTACTTTAACTCGATTATCGACAATCAATGGATCTCTATTTATTTTATTTAGTTTCTTTACAAGTAATTCCATGATTTTCTTAACTTCTTCTGGAGATCTATTAAAATTTTCAGTTGAAAAGACATATAAAGTTATGACTTTAATTCCAATACGTAAACACCAAATGAGCAACTCCTCAATTTTTTCTGCCCCAAAGAAATGTCCTTCTTTTGCATCTAATCCCCTTTTGCGTGCATATCTTCTATTACCATCTAGGATTACACCAATATGATGTGGTTTGGGACCTTTCTTTACTTCATTCCATAACCTCTTTTCATAGAATTTGTAAATGGATGAGGGGAGCTTCATTTTCTTTCAACAACTTAGCAAATGATTGTTCTATATTGAGATTTCAAAGGTTATTATTTAACTATTGCCTTTTAAATGAGAATCTAAACTATTTCAAATTACTTCAAGATTGGAGTATATCTTTAACGATTTTGCCATTCATAATAATTCCATAATAGGAAAAGCTTTCTTTATTATTGAACGAACTAGCTAACCATCTATCAAAAGTCTTACTAGTTTGAGCTAATACTTTAGCAAAAAAGAGGTTTAACACTATTCCATGTGAAACTATCAATATCTTCTTGTTTGTGAATTTGGAATCAATTTCTCGTACTTTCTTATTAAATCTCGTTAAAGCATCTCCTGCTTTTTCCCAATTGTTAAAAGATTGATTAAAATTCCTGATACTTTTCTTGACAAATTCCTTGTAACCTTCATTTGTTGTGAATTTTCCTTTATCCCTATCCAATTCATTGAATTCTTTACATTGTAGAATTTTTATGTTATCCCTTTTGGCAAAATAAGATGCAGTTAGAATTGCTTTAGTCTCTTTTGAAGAATAAATAATATCAAGATTTAACAAATTGTCGTCATTCATTAATGATTGAATCTGTTTTAAACCTCCTTCAGCTAAATCCCATTGTGAAGCAGGTATTTCTTGATCTACTTTCGTTTTTGTATGTCGTAGGAATATAAATCTATTATTTGGCATGATATATTCATAATATGAATAAAATCTCAAAGACTTATAATTATTATCCAAAATCCACTTGTGTAACTAAAAGAATATAGAAAAGAGTTGCATAAACAACTTCTATAAATTTGAGGAATAAATTTAGAGAATATCAGCAATTTTCCTAGATGCTCTACCCATCTCTAAGAAGATTAATCCTAATTTAGCATCTTTTCGAGAGCTAACTGTGAGAACTGCATTAGGACCTGCATTCATTGAAATGATGGTTCCTTCTGAACCTTCTACAAAAACCCTTTCGATTCGTCCTTTTCGCATTTCCTCAATTACTCTTTCACCTAAGGAAAGCATTGCTGCTGTCATCGCTGCTAATCTTGTTTCCTCGATATCTCTTGGTAAGGCAGATGCTATAGGTAATCCTTCAACACTTACTACTGCTGCGGCTTCTATCTCTGGTACGGATGATTCTAATTCTTTTAACATATTATTTAGCTCAGTATTCCTTCCGCCTGCTTGGCCAAAACCAATAACTGAGAGTAAATCTTCTCTTGAAACTTGTTCATCTTTTCGCTGCAATTTGACACCTTCTGTGTAATGAGTGTAGGTGAATATTTTATATTCTGCCTTTGTTCTTTACCTATTATAAGTTTATTCAAATGTGATATTTAATGGTACAAATATCCCTACATAATAATATAATACGAAAACTAATAACCAACACTATAAAAAAACTTCGAAAGAGGATTTTTTATCAAGAATTTTCTTTTACATTTCATAAAGTATAACAATTAATACAATTATCAATAGAAATTGTACTTTTACCAAAACATTGAATATTATTAAAAACACGATATCATGAATTTTCTATATCTACGAATCATTTATTAATATGCATTTATCAACTGAACCGACCAACAATTGGTGTGACAAAACATTGAGAAGAAGGAAATTATTACCAATTAGCCTTGCTCTAACATTAACATGCTTTGCATTATTTAGTGGTTTAGGTTACATTAATTCTGAACCAACACTAAATACTATAATTTTGTACGTAGCTGCAGATAACACTCAACCAATTATTGGAGATCAAATTAATTTTACAGTGGTCTTTAAAAATTTCTTAAATGAAACCGAGAGTCTCTCAGAGGTTGTGGTGGAAACAACAACATCTGCAGAGATAAATATTACAAATGTGTTTGATGCTTCATTTAATGAAACCACATATAACGCAACACAATATTATGTGGACGATGAAAATTCAACCAATCCAATATTCTGGATTGAAGAGAATTATTTCAATATCACATGGGCAAAATTCCATCAAAACATGACATACAACTTCTGGTTTACAGTAAATTGTACAGATACAGGTTTATTCTTTGTTGATAATCCATATATTCATTATAAATTGGATAATGAAACAAATACAGTTCGTGGCTCAGGTTATAACTTTGAGGTCAAAGACATTCCCGTAACAACTTCAATTCCGTCACCTGCCAGAGGAGATTGGACTTGGCAATGGTGGTTTGTTGGAAGCGTTCTTGTTGTATTACCCATAATTGTGATTGTAATCACAAGACTAACCCTATGGAAAAGATAAAGCATGAATTGATTAGCTAAAAAGCATAACTAATCATTCATTATTTTTCATTTATTATTCTTTTATACAAAATCTCATAGAGAGGTATTATTTTATCTGGGTGGAATTTCTCCCTTGCTACCTTAGCGCCATTCTCTCCATAAGTTTTCAATAGCTTTTCATCTTCGATTAAGATACTCATGTAATTTGCAAGAGCATCAACATCTCCAACATCAACTAAGAAGCCAGTCTCTTCGTGGGCAACCACCTCGGGCAATCCACCTGCTTTTGAAGCTATAACTGGTATTTTGCAAGACATTGCTTCAAGTGCAGCTAAACCAAAACTCTCAATTTCAGAGGGTATTAAAAAAACGTCTGTATAACATAAAATTCTAGGAACATTAAGTAAGCTGCCACGGAAAGTTATTGAGTCCTTCAACCCCATAGATATCGCTAAATCTCTACAATATTCTAACTCTGGACCTTGTCCTATCATTTCCAATCGAATGTTTTTGTGTTGTTTGTATATTTTTGAAAAAGCTCGAATTATGTCAGGTGATCTTTTTACTTGTCTGAAATTAGATACATGAGAGAAAACAAATTCGTCTTTTTCTGATTTCTTAATATGAGAGAATTTATTTGGATCAACGAAATTATAAATAACCTCAATTTCTTTTTCAATAGTATATCTTTCACAAATGAAATTCTTCATGAAATTTGAAACTGTTGTAAGAGCATCATGATTGTTTAAGCTTGACTCAAGAATCGGCTTGTAAGCATCATCAAGCCCAAGCAAATGCATGTCTGAACCATGTAGTGTTGAAATTATATTCATTTTATTATCTGTTAATTTTGCTAAATATAAAGAAATAGAGTGAGGAATTGCATAATGTGCATGAAAAACATCAATCTTTTGTTCTTTATAAAGTTTAGATAATAGTGAAGCAAGTATTATCGTATAAGGTTTGTACTTGAATAGTGGGTACGAAAGTATGTTCACTTCATGAAAGATAAAATTCTCTTCGAGCTTCAATCGTTCAGGTAGTTGGTATGAAATAAAATGAACTTCATGTCCATTTTCCATTAATTTTAATCCCAACTCAGTACCAACAATACCGCTACCACCAAATGTAGGATAGTTTATGATTCCAATCTTCATTTTTTCCCACCTTACTTTTATTCTGCGATTTTAAAAGAATGTCTTCCAATCGTTTAATACGATTGGTTTCTTCAAGAAGAATGCTTCACCAAAATCAGCCGAGATTAATGAGCCATAAAAAAGACATCTCTCATAAACTGGAAAAGGGAGATATTCCTTAGAAAATTCTTTGAATTGAGACTTATATGTCATGATTGCTTCTTTCTTTCTTTCAAATTCTTGACTTATATCC
>JAUVZH010000011.1 GCA_030602675.1 Candidatus Heimdallarchaeota archaeon
GAATCATTCATCCTCTAATTTTGGAACATGTAACTTGAATACCTCTTCACTTTCTCTACTCAACACAATATCTTCTCGAGATTTGAACGTTTCACGAAGATTAATTGGTATTTGTAATGCACCGAAAGCATCGCTATAAACAGGAATATTGCTCTCATCTGCAAACCCACGTCGTACACTTGTGATTCGACCATCTACAAGTAACATTGTTCGATAACCTTTAGCCATAAGTCTTCTATCATGAGTAGCAAGAATCATAGTAATACCAAGATCTTTGTTAACCTTTTCAAAGAAAGCAACAATTTTTTCAGATGTTTGAGAATCGAGTTCTCCAGTGGGTTCATCTAAAACTACTAATTCGGGTTGATTTGCCAATGCTACTGCAAGAGAGATTCTTTGAATTTCACCACCAGATAATTGAGTAGGCTTGTGATGAGCTCGATCAAGTAACTCCACTTCTTCGAGTAATTCTTTTGTTCTCTTCATTCTTTCTTCGCGTGATAAACCTAAAATTCTCATGGGTACTTGAATGTTTTGTGATGCAGAGAGCTCCCAGACAAGGTTCATCTGAGGTAATTGCCAGACAACTCCTACTCTTCTACGACGGTAATCAACCATTTGCGCTCGAGTAAATTTAGCAATATCAGTATTGCCAACAATAACAATTCCAGCTGAAGGTTTCAAATTACCAGCTAAAATATTGAGAAGGGTAGATTTACCAGAACCACTTGGACCTACGACAAGTGAAATTTCACCTTTCAAAACTTTCATTTCTAACCCGCGAAGGGCAGGAACTCGAACTCTATTCTTCTCATCTGCATAGATTTTGATCAAATCTTGACATTCAACGAATACGTTATTTTCTGTCATATGCTCTTTAGCGAGCCTCCTATCTTCTTTCTTGAATTAATAATAATAGGAATAATTGTACTAACTAATCCGGCTCCAAATATTGCTAATGCTGTCCAGATTATTTTTACCATTGGGAAGATCATTTCATGTTCTGGAATAAGCGTCCCTATTCTTAGAACTTTCATGATCATTACTGACGTCCCTAACCCTAATCCAATACCAATTATCATAGTAAATATCAAAATAATAATTGCTTCTGAAATGAAGAAGGTGAATAATTGTCTTGGTCTTATACCAAATGATTTCATTACAGCAATCTCTTTTTCACGTTCAATCCCTTGAACAATCATCATTATAATCAGTGTTGCTGAAGAAATGAACAAGGAAATAATGAAGCTAGTATTAAGTGCACCAAATAATACTGTGGCTTTTAATGATCCTTCAGAAATCATTAGAATGTCTTCAACACTTTCTGTTTCATGAAAAGTGTTTGTTTCAATAGAGTCAGCAAGCTCGCTTATACTATAACCTTCCTTGACTTTTACAAAAAGTTTCCCTTCGACATCAGAGTCTTCTCTAGCAATCCAGAAAGGTAGTGAAATATTGCTTAACATTCCAATATTAATTAGTTTAGAAGTTGCACTAGGAATTCTGTCATAAAGTGTTGGCCAATAATCAAATTGATCAACAAACAAAACACCAAAAGTAGCGTATACAACATCTTCACCAATTACCTGCCAATTTTGCATTACAAATGTCTTATTATTTCCTAGATTAAGTAATTCGATAACATTTTTTTGGGCAATAACATTAGTGAAATTATTTATTGAAGTAATGAGATTTTCAATACTTCTTCCATCTGTATATTCAGGTTCTTGGAAAGCAACCTTACTGAAATTATCTAATTCAATACCCATTATCTTTATAGCATATGTTAATTCACTTTCAGTGTTTACTATTTCCAATATACCTACATATGTAGCTGCTTCAACTCCCTCAAATCCTAATATAATATTTTTAAAGTCAGGAGTTTGAATATCAACACCACTTATGACAATATCTGCACCAAGACTATAATATGAATCTTCCATGTCATATGATTCATATGAATCGGGAACAACCATAGAAGCAACAGTTAACGTAAAAGTTAACGTCATTAAGATGATTGTTCTGCTTGTAGAACCTTTCCTTCTTATAGCATTTCGTGCTGAAACAGCACTAATTTCTAACTTTGGTATTTTGAAGATTAGATCAGATATTCCTTTAATTACTGTGGGGTAGATTCTTGTAATAAACATAATACTACCAATAATGATGAATATTGGTGCTGGAGCTGCAAAGTAAAATGCAAACTCAATAGCAGACTCAGTACTACCACCTATTTGTGTGAATGAAACAAGCCACATCAGAATACCAAGTATTAACAGGAATATATCGATGTAAAATCGTTCCCAAAATGGTTTCTTTTCAATCTGCTCTTGTAGTGCTTCATCAATAGAAGTCTTTGTCTTTCTCCACAATGAAAAAATGTTCGAAAGAAAGGCAATACCAAATCCTACACCCAATATTAAACCTATAACCAACCAGTTACCTTGTAATGAAGGTATTGTAGCAGAACCTGTAAATGAAAAGAACCCATCACTCTTGAGAGCTATAAGAGTATAAGGCCAACCAATTAATACACCAACCAAAACTGCAAGTAATGAGAATATGAGCAGTTCGAATATCATAAAACCAAAGAGCATCTGTCTTGAAGCACCTCTTTGATGAAGGTTGAAAACATGAAGATCTCTTTGCTTCTTAATCTGGTTGCTCGCAAAAGCTGTTAGAGTTAACGCCATTCCTAAAGTTGGTAGCATGAATACTAACAGAATAATTTGAAACATCCTAAATTCTGTCTTAAATGTAACTAGAAGTGGAAGTATTCTTGAGTTTAATGCTAAATCATAATTTGTTGAATATGTCTCAACAACATCAATTATTGATTCCTGAATGTTATTAACAAAAATTTGCATGCTTTCTATGTGTTCATCTAATTTGAAAACATCGAATTGTTGCAGATTAAATAGAAATCTTCCTAAAATAGAGAATTCACCACGGGAAAAAGGTATAGGTGCTAGGAGAGTAGGTAACTTTTGGAAATTAGTTAAAATAATTTCTCTGCCTAATCCCAAAGCCATTGAGACCAATGTTTGCAATTCATCAGGAATGGGTATACTACCAAAAGTAAAGTTATCTAAATTAATGATGCCTGTAAATTCGATCATTTCACCTGCATGTGCGTCTACAGAATCCCTTGGAGTACTTGTCTCACTAAGTTTGATATATGCGCCAAAAGTATCATTCAATGCAAGATTTGTTTCTTCTAGAGTTTTGGAATTAGTTATAATACAAAATTCTCCAGTTCCTGGCGCTCTCCCTTCAGTGATTAAATCTGATAATAAACTAAGATATGTCGGATCAATCCCTATAACATAAGTATCGTGATATTCAACTGCACCCCCATATTTTTCATTAATCAGTAATAAATAGAAGAATCGGTAAGAAATCCATTCTTGATCCTGTAACTGATCCTGCAACAAACCAGAATCGCTAAGTTGATTACGTATATTTGCTTCTAATATTTCCCTTAATGATGATCCAGGCCATCTAACACCATCAACATTTGCTTCAATGTAAGTTTCAGTTGTGTTTGTTGCAAATTCATCGAATGCATTATTTCTAAAGCTATTCAAGAAGAAGATGTTTTGGGTAATCATTGCAACACTAACACTTAGACCAACTATAGTAACAATAGCAAGACGTCTGCTAAAGCCTATAAATTTCCAATTTAATTTTAGAAGCTCTCTGAATTTTCCCATCGACTTCAGCTCAAGCCATCCTAGAGTAGTCTAATTCATTACTATGAAGGAAAAAGCCATTTAAAGCTTTACGAAAGAACTTGAAATTCCTCAAAGAAAAAGAAGAAAGAAGAAGATTAAGAAAATCTTCGACTTTTGCTTATTTCTATTTGTTAGTAGGGTAACCTTTTGGTCTAAATTTGAATCCATATGTGATTACGCCTTCTTCACCTTCTGCAGAAATCTTTCTGAAAGAAAATTCAACAGGCATACCAATTTTCACTTTTTTCTTCTCGACAGCAACAATCTGTGTTGTTAATCTTGGCCCTTCTTCCAATTCAACAATTGCTAAGCAATAGGGAATGCCACCTTTGAATCCTTTAGGAGGTGTATATACCCAAGAATAAGTGATTATTTTACCATTCCCTGAGAAAATAAATTTCTCTTTATCATATGTATTGCAATCAACACATCTATTACGTTCTGGGAAGTATAATCTCCCACATTTAGAACATTTTGTTCCCTCAAGTCTATATAATGAATGAATTCTTCGCCAAAATCTTGGTACTGACATTTCTAATCACCTCTGGAAAAAACATTAACAACACTAGTCGCACCTGAACCACCAATGTTATGAGTAACACCAATATCATTTTTAGTAACTTGGCGTTTACCAGCTTCATTCCTAAGCTGTTTGAAAACTTCAATTACTTGATAGATGCCTGTTGCACCAACAGGATGTCCTTTTGCTTTCAAACCACCACTTGGATTAACTGAAATTGTGCTGTTTAAAGCAGTTTCACCTTCAAGTGAGAACTTCCCACCTTTGCCTTTTTCACAGAAACCAATGTCTTCTAAAGCTAATACTTCTGCTATAGTAAAACAATCATGAACTTCTATGAAGTCTATGTCTTTGACTTTTATTTTTGCTCGTTTAAATGCTTCTTTTGTTGCTCTTTTTGTTGACTCTAATGTAGTAATATCTTTCCTGTTGTGTAAAGCGATGTGATCAATACCTGATCCTGTACCTTTAACGTATACAGGATCATCTGTATATTTTTTAGCTAAATCCTTCTTTGTAACGATTAATGCAGCAGCACCATCACTTACAGGTGAACAATCAAATAATCTAATTGGTTCTGCAATAATTCTAGAATTCATTACTGTTTCCATGGAAACTAGTTTTTGAAATTGCGCATCAGGATTTAATGAACCATTTTTATGATTTTTAACAGCAACACTAGCAAATTCCTCCAATGTACTTCCATATTTATGCATGTGAGCTCTCATTACTAATGCAAAAAGCGCTGGGAAAGTGGCACCAACACCAAGCTCCCATTCACCATCAGAAGCGGTTCCTAAAGCTGTTGTTACTTCACCAATGTCAATCAAATCAGTCATTTTCTCAACGCCTATAACTAGAGCTGTGTTATAATAACCAGCTTCAATGGACATCATTGCTACACGTAATGCTGAAGAACCACTTGCACAAGCAGATTCTACTCTTAGTGCCGGTGCAAATATGCCGGAATGAGGACCAATTAAAGCTGAGATATGCTCTTGTTGATTAAATAAACCAGATGACATCGGTCCTATAAAAGTTGCATCAATCTCTTTAGGACTAATATTCGCTGATTGAAGTGTTTTGGCTATTGCTTCATCTGTTAAACCTCGAAGACTATTATCATACCATTCACCAACTTTTGTGTTGCCTACGCCTACAATTGCTACTTCTTCCATTTTACATTCAGTCCTCCATTTAATTCATCTTTATTTTCCCTCGATGTTTTGTATACATCGAATAATCCAAGTAAACCTTGTTGTTGATATATTCCTGAACTTTGGGAATGCCTTTTCGACTTTCAACTATCCCCTTTTCAACATTCATAATGAACGCATCGCTCCCAGAACCTGAACCATATGATACCATTAATATTCTATCACCAGGTTTAGCAATATCAAGAACTGCTGCTAAACCAATCATTGATGAAGCAGAATAGGTATTGCCAATGTATCTCACTGCCAAACTAGGAACAATTTTCTCCTTTGGAAATCCAAGTTTTTTAGCGGTAGCTAATGGGAATTTGGAATTAGGTTCGTGGAATACAACATAATCGTAATCATCAGGTGTTGTGTTTGTATTTTGCATGATATTTTCTGCAGCATTTGTAATATGCCTAAAATAAGCTGGTTCTCCAGTAAATCTTCCACCATGTGATGGGTAAGTGGCTCCTTCTCTTCGCCAGAAATCAGGAGTATCAGTTGTAAAGCTTTCAGTATGTTCAATGTTTACAAGGATATTATCCATACCGATTAAGAGTGCACAAGCACCAGCACTTGCAGTATACTCTAAAGCATCACCTGGTCTGCCTTGCGAACAATCAGCTCCTATTGCTAATCCTATATTTATGATACCACTTTTTACTAAACCAAGACACATTTGCACTCCAGCAGTTCCAGCTTTACATGCAAATTCTAAATCAGCTGCTGTAGTGATAGGAGCTGCCCCAACTGCTTCAGAAACTATCGTAGCTGAAGGCTTCACAGCATAAGGATGACTTTCAGAACCAACATATACAGCTTCAATATCCTCGGGCAAAATTCCAGCCATCTTAACTGCATTTCTTGCGGCTTCTACAGAAATTGTAATTGTATCTTCATCCATATCAGGAATGCTTTTTTCTTCGACTCCCAAACCTTTTCTAACTGCCTCGCCAGGTTGCCCCCATATCCGAGCTATTTCTTCTACCTTAATTCTAAAACGAGGTATGTAGACACCAAAACCCACAATACCAACTTTGGTTGTATCCATCAACATTAATCACTTTCTATTATTTGAAACTGGATGTGATATAGTTATCTTTGGATTTTATTATCCCATGGGAACAAAAATCTTTGGACGCAAAAGTTTAGTATGAGGTTCTATTTTAGTTTTACTTTCAATTATTATAATTAGGTTGGAAATTTCTTGTTAATTTCTTTTTACTCATTCTATAAACTCAAAAGCTGTTTGTCAGTTGCGTCATTAAAATACTTTTAATAGCTGATGTACTAATAATCCCTTTAGCAAATTATTATGTGCGATAAGTTTCATCGCATGTTACAATAATTATATTTGTTACATTAAAAGTCCGAACAAGGAATTATTAATCTAAAAATAACTTTATGAGGATTCTTTTATGAAAAAAAACAAGCTATATTCATTAATATTTTTCAGCTTCTTACTTCTTCCTCTAGTAATGAACAATTATACGGTTGCGCTAATTCCAATTACACCTATAGAATACGATACTTTTAATCCAGTTTCAAAACCTTATTCTTCCACTGATTTGAATAAAAATAAGATTCATGATCATTTGGATAGTCTGATTGAGGGTGGGTTCTTAGGTAGTTATTACACAACTATTGTTACATTCGATCAATCAATAACTAATGATTTAGTAAATCAAATCAAAGCTATTGGTGGTGAAGTTGTAGGATCTTGGTCATTAATATATGGAGCTGCAATTAGAATTGAAAGTTCTAATATTAATTCTCTAGCAGCTATTCCAGGGATTAATTTTGTTACAGAAAATTATGAATCTAGAACATTATTAAGCACAAGTGTTCCCCAAATTAATGTTCGACCCTATGTCTGGGATACTCTTGGATACGAGGGAGATTCAAGTATGGCAATTGCAATTATTGATACAGGAATTGATGATAGCCATCCAGATTTATCAAGCAATTTTGATTTATTTGTAGATTTTGCAGGTCATGATGCATTAGTTGGTGGTGATGAATATGTATCTGCTACTGACTGGAATGGTCATGGAACTCATTGTGCCAGTATTGCTGTAGGAACTGGCGCAGAAGCTGGTACATCTTCATCAATAGAAATATCTGGAACTATTGGTTTACCAAACTTAGAAGGTGGTTGGGGAATTATAGATCATGTCGAAGTTGAGTCATCTGGTACTGTAATAATATCAGTACAATGGGATGAGAAATCGGGTATAAATAACCCAGCAGATGATATATTCATAGCATTAGATGTAAACAATGATGGTGATCTTTCAGACCCCGAAGACATAAGTGTTACAGGTTCTTACAGCAGCATTCCTGTTGTTTTAACATCATCAACACTCTCACCAGGTAAATACTTGTTTGCAATAGGTCCAGTAACTACAGGTGAACTAGACAGAGCTGCAGTTCAATATAAAATAACTCGTCCAGCTTCATCAACTTCTGATGGGAACAATAAATATCGAGGTGTTGCACCAAATTGCAAAGTTATTAGCCTTAAAGCATTAGATGACTCAGGAGTAGGCACCCAACAAGACTTCATGGATGCTTTACAATGGGTTTACGATAATGGACAGGCAAATGATGTTGCAGTAGTAAGTATGTCATTAGGTTTTGATTCTTTAATTTCAGCAGTAGATAATATGGTCAATAATTTAGTTTCACAAGGTTATGTTTGTGTCGCTGCAGCTGGTAATGGTCATACAGATGGAACTTACATTTATTCTCCAGGTACTGCATCTAAAGCTATTACAGTAGGAGCAATAGATGATGTCGATAAGGTGGCAATTTATTCATCCAATGGAGAACCACTTGATGATAAACCAGATGTTGTGGCTCCAGGTGGTGCTTATAAACATCCAATTGGCGCAGCAGAAAACACCCATCCAATAGTTGCAGCAGATACGAATGATAAGGATGCCGTTGCATTCAGCTCTGGAACACCAGATATTTACTGGGAAAGTGAAATGAATGTCAATGATTACACAACCTATCAAGGAACAAGTATGGCAACACCACATGTTGCTGGATTAGCTGCTTTAATGATTGAAGCTTTGGGTTCTGATTGGACACATTCTGAAGCTGATGTTCTCAAAATTAAAAACCTGTTATGTGGAACAGCAACAGAAGTAATTAATGGTGAAACATTTGATGTCTATTCCAATATACCTGCATTAAACCGAGGTGATCGTGATAATGTCGAAGGATTTGGAAAGGTTCACGGCGATGCAGCAATAGAAGCATTCCTATCAACCTATACTGCAGGAGATGTTGTAACAGATTTATTAAGTGATTCTCCAGCTGGTGTTCAATGCTGGGCTCGTAAAGTCGAGTTACAAGGATACATAGAATTCGCTGCATGGATTGAATTAGATGCAGGTGCAGATTACGATCTTTATCTGTATGACCCTTCAGTAGACGTTACAACTGAAACAGGTATACTCGATAGTAGTACAACTAGCGGTGGAGGTCTTCCTGAAAATATTCTTTATACACCGGCTGATGATATGACCGCTTATCTAGTTATTAAACGAGTTACTGGTTCAGGTAGCTTTACTCTGCAAGCAGAAGCGACTAGAACGGGTAATCCTACCGGTCTTTTCAATATTCCAATAGTTGTTTGGACCATAATAGGTTTACTAGGATTCACAAGCATTGTTTTCTTGATGAGAAGAAAGAGAGCATAATCGAATTAAATACTCAAGTCTGTTTGAATTCATCTCACAGACTTTCTCATTTTTCTTTCTTTCCAGAGTAAAGAAAGAGCTTATTTTCTTTGATGTTACCAACTTTAATTAGCTATTTATAATCAATTATACCATTAATCAATAGAATAATTAGTAATATATTACAGGTGAAAAAAAGAAGAATACTTTCGACTAACTCCTTTGAAGCTTTTTATTTAAGCAGAAAAACTAGAATAAATAATTAGACTAGTGTATAGAAGTCGTGAAACGAGGAACAGAGAGGAGACGTCGATAAATAGAAGATAAGTTAAACTTCTCTACTGTCTGATCTTTGCGCTTGGTCTTTTGGTAGCTATCGGAGTTTGGATTGTATGGATGGAAAAGCAAAGTTATTCCAGAAAATTACCTTAGAAAACCTAATGCTTCATGAAAATACTAAGGTAGATTTAGCAAAAGAAGTAATCACACTAATCACTGGAGCAAATGGTTCAGGTAAAACACAAGTGTTAGATGGGATTATTATCTGTTTAGGGCACATACCAACAAGAGCAAAAGCAAAAGGAGTAGGAAGTTTAGTTGGTAAAATGGGTGAATTTGCTAAGGTAACACTAGAAGTAGCCAATCCGACGGTTAATGGTAAAAGAGCTATCTACACAATGGATCAAGATTTGAATTCAGTAATTAATTTTGATTCGTTTAAAATAACAGCAAAAATATCGCAACAAGACAGTTCAATTACATTCTACATCAATAATTCAAGAAAAATTGTACGTGGAAGATTGGTTACAAGAAGAGATATTAGAAGAATTTTTGATACAATAGGTGTTCGTGGAGATAATAGATTAGCATTTACTGGCGAGGGAACAGTAGATGAATTTGCTTCTAAAAGTCCAAAAAGAAAACTAGATGTCTTGTTAGAAGTAACGGGTTTGAAGCAATATCGTGAAGAAGTCATTGCTGCACATGAAATACTTAAAGCTAGTATCCAAGAAATCGAACCATTAAAACGTAAGTTTGAAACAGAGAGCAAGCTTTTGAACTTATGGAACGATGCTATGAAAATCCTGAACCAAAAGAAGAAACTAATGATAATGAAGATCAAATTAGAAACAGAACTTGCTTGGTCTTTTGTAAAGCGTCATGAAAAGCAATTGGAAGGGATCAATAAACAACGACTGACAATATTAAAACAAAATAACGAAAATGAAGAAAATATAAACAAAAAGGAAGATGAAATATCTCTAACAAAACGAAAGCTTCGAGCTCTTAATGAAGAGCTACAATTAATTGAAGAACAAGAACGAGTAAAAAATAGACAGTTAATAACAGCAGAAACTCAACTAAGTTATGAAGGAGAGAATATTAAGAATTTTAGAAAAGAAATTGATCGCTATCTCGAGCAAAAGGAAAGCATGGAGAGAATAATAGCAACTAAGGATTTGAGTGAAAAAGATAGAAAACTGCAAGACAAACAAGAAGTTCTGGCAGTAAAAACAAAGAAACTATCAATGATACAAGAGAGATATTCCAAAGCAGATAAGGAACTAAAAATCTTAAGAAGGAAGATAGTAGTTGAACCAAATTTTGATTCCTTTGTATCTGATGAGGAAGTATATTCAGGTAAACGCTTAACCAAATATGAAGAGGATTTAGCAAATTCTGCGAAGGTATTTTATCAAAAAATTAAAAGACAATCTTTTGATAAGGAAATTATTGGTCCTATTATATCACTTATTTCTGTTAAAGAAGGAAAAGAAGGTTGGGCAATAGCTGTAAAGAATCTCATTGGTCGTAATCTCTATGCCTTCTTAGCTAAAACAAATGAATCTTACAGGTTTGCAAAACGATTGTATGATGAAACTTGGCCGAGATGGAAACCACCATTAACAGTATACAAGGTGTCAACAGAAGATGCAAAAACAGCAAATGAAAACAAGAAAAAACCGCCCTACAAAGAAATCCATGATTTGGCAAGTAATCTTATAACAGGAAATCCATATGCAGTTGGTTTTCTAAAAAGAGTTGTTAGAGGGGGAGTTGCTGAGGATAAATATGATCCAAATATCTTAACGAACATTGCTAAAGATAGCAAGATAAACATATTAACAAAATCTGGAAAAAGCTTCTATTTATCTCATGGTGGTTTTGGTCGACCACCAGCACCTATGAAGAATTCATTTGGATGGAAAATTAAAGGAATAGATGAAAAAGTATTACCAACCAGTTTTGATGAAAGAAAAACCAGAGTAGCTATTGCTAAATTAGAAAAAGACGCTCGTGACTTAAAAGTTGATGAAATAAAAACGCTAACAGAAATCTCTAAGTTACATCAAGAGATACAATCACTAGGAATGCCTGATGAGAAGATTATAGGGAAGATTGAAACCATAAATGAAATTATAGCAGTCATTGAAGCTAAAGTCAAAGAATGTAAAATACATCAAAATGCGTTAAAACTTGAATTAGATGAAGTTTCAAATCGTTTCAGTGAGTATGCTATAAAGAGAGGAGAAGTTAAAAACAGAATCAATGAAGTTCAAGAAACTTCTGATTTGCTGAAGTTAGAACTACATAGTTTACGTGAAAAATCAACAAGACTGCTAACTCTCGAGATTAATTATGATTCTGAATACGAAAATGTTTTACAAGAAATGAAGGAAAGAGAGGAAATTGCTAAGCAGAAAGGAGAACGTCCAGAAGAAATTCGCAGCTATTCAGAAATTAGAGATGAATTAAGCAGAATTGAAGGGCATTTGGAATCTATAGGAATAAGCAATGTTGACGAAGAAAAAATCCAAAATCAGAAAGTAAAGGTTGAATCACTACAAATATACATGGTAGAAAGAGAAGAACATATTACTAATTTAAGAGCTGATTTAGAAGCAAGATTAGCATTTTGGAATGGTGAACTACAAGAAATAATAACAAACATTTCTAAATCAATGAAATTGCTTCTTAGCGGAATTTTTGAAAAGATAAGGCTAAAAATAACTAACATAAACAAACCAGATGAAGCTGGTTTATATATTGAAGCAATCACGAAAGGAAACGCTTATCGTGATTTCCGCGAGTTAAGTGGGGGTGAGAAAGTTCTTGCCATAGAAGGATTAATTCTAGCAATGCACACTTTAACTGACTCTCCAATACATGCAATTGATGAATTTACACAAAGGTTAGATGAGAAAAATAAGGCTCTAGCTTTTAGCATTGCTATAAGAACACAAAAACTTGCAAGCGAAAATTCGCGATTTTTACCTCAATTCATACTTTTGTGTCCTGACGCTTTAGATGTTGAATTATCAAATAATATCCATCATATGGTTGTTTCAGAAATGATGGTGGTGAAAGCAGAATATGTTAGACGATAATAATGACATTGAAATCGAAATAACTTCAACAGATCTAATAATTGCTAATAAAGAAGATGAGCTTAAAGATAAACAAAAACCACCAAAAAAACCGGAAAAGAAGAAACAATCACAAAAAGATAGTGTAGAGAAATTATTGTGGAATATTGCAAAGAAATACAAAACACTACTGGATAAAGGAATTGTTCCACAGATTTCTGAAAGTGAAGAAGATAGAATAGAGGTTTCAGATGCATATCAAGAAATTGAAAACAAGAGACATAGACAACTTGATGCTCGAGTCTATCAATCTCTTACGAAAATGCAAAGAACAAGAGATTCAAAAATTGCTCTAGATGGAACAACTGAAAGAGACCGATTAAGAATGATTGCTTGGGAGGTTAAGATCAGAACACAAGCAATTGTATTCTTTCCAGGTGATAGTACTCTTGATATGAACATGTTTAATGCTTATGATCGTACTGGAATTCAAATTATTGAAGGTGATGAGAAGGAAATTATCATTGAAGGTGATATAATAGAAAATAAGGGAATTGCGATATTAGAAACATTACCATTACGAAAATTAACAAAAGAACAGAAGGAGAACTTGAAGCAAGAATTCTTGAAGAAATTTAGTGGAAAACGATTCAAAATTTCTGAATTGGAAAACAAAGTTGACAGCATATCTGCTGATCTAATTTCATTACTAGTTAGAGAAAAACAGATACTGCTTCTAAAGAGAGAACAAAATATTGTAGAAATAATGGCTTATCCAGACAATCTATCTGAAATTGAAGAATTGGATCCATTAAGTCAATCTATAGTACTGACTCCCAAAAAAAACAAAACAAAAATTTAGCACATAATTGGTGTGAAAATTATGATAGAAAATCATATGGACAATGAAAAGCAACTTGAGAAAAAACCAAGTGAAATTATTAAAGAACGTTTAGAGGAGGATTTTGGAGATGTTGATCCTCAACTATTTATTGCTTTAACATCTCGATGGCGTAGAGAAAACGGGTCACTAGCATTTGGAGTATCAAAAAGACAATTGAGAAACAAAACTGGATTGACTTTACTTGAACTTGAAACGTATTTAGAAGAGTTTGGGAAGAAAGCAAAAAGGCTAGGTTTAGAGTTAATATCTTATGTCGTTGACAATGAAGTTTGGTATTGTTTAAGATCAATTTATGTTGTTCCTAATGAATTGACTTTAGATGAGCAAGCAGTATTAGGAACGATAATTTTCTTAATAGAAAGGTCAAGAGACAATCGAAGAAGAGATGAAACACCCGTTACTTCAACAATTCTTTTTGATCGTTTAGTAAAACGTGGTTATTATTCGGAATATACATTAACAAAAATATTGCGAACATTAGATACAGCTGGTTTCATAAGGAGAGGTGGAAACAAAATCAGATATGGATCTAGAACAAAAATAGAGATTTCATCAGAGAGAAGGAAAGAGATAGCTGATAGAACTGAAGGAATGCTTTTGTGAACAAGAACTAAGGATGGAAAGAAATGGCAGTAATAACCACATCAACAGTATCAATCCGATGCGCAGGACATAATGGTAGAGCTACTTTGAGAGAAGCTGTTGATGGTGGATGGAGAATGTGTCGAGTATGCCGAACATTCATCTGCCCCAAATGTATACAAGAATTTGATTTAAAAATGATGGGAGCCTGTCCTTCCTTTATCTTTGGTGTAGATAAACACCAATTAAGTCCTGGTCCTATTCCTGTAGAAGAAGTTATTTTGTATGTGGAATCCAACAAACCTGATGGAATAACAGGGGGATTATTGGAATCATTGTTTTTTGAGGATGAACAAATGGGATTTATGCCATTTTATGCTGCAGTAGAAACGAAAGAAGAAGAAGATGATGAGGATGAATTAACTCTCGAACCTCCAAAAATACAAGAAGAAATCTGGTCTTCATTTGGGTTTGTAATGACCAAACGAAGACGTGGTAAATTCATTACTTGGGAGAAAATTGGCTAACCGTTTATTTGAGTGATGAAAGATGAACAGCAAAAACAATCTTGTAGGGAAAAAGAAACCGAAGAAAAATCTAGCTGAGATATATGGTGAATCCAAAGAACAAACAAATACTGCTACAAAAGAAAAGGGCACTAAAAAGAATAATGCTGCAACAAATATTGAAACAAATAGTGAAATCACCAAAGAAAAAATCTATCCAGTGTATATCCTTCATAGAGTCGTTTATGAGACTTTGTTACTATGTAAAAAAGCTGACCCAAATGAAGCTATTGGTGTTCTATTAGGATACAAGTATCAATACGAAGATCAAAAATATGTTAAGGTTGTAGATTGGGTAACAGGTAAAGCATACCAAAGTCATGCATTTGCGGAATTTACTCCAGATGGAGTAAGACAATACACAAGTATAATTGAAGAAAAGTATGGAGACAGCGAGAATCGTCCAAAAATAGTTGGAATATTCCATTCCCATCCATTTGGTTCAAACCCACATTTTTCAGCAACAGATTACAATACCTTCCTAAATTTCCCTTATGATACTGAAAATAATGTTTTTGTTTTAATCGATCCCCGTTCAAATTACTATAAATCGTATATTGTGGTTATTGATGAAAAAGGCATGAAAGATTTAAGGGAAGTAGATTGGATAGAATACAATCCAAAATAGGTAGATGTGATGTAAAGTGACTGATGAGAAACCAGCAACAAAAGGAAATCCATCAATAGGTGCGAAATATGGAGTAAATGCATTTGCAAAGAGTAATGAGTTGTTAAGTGTTGGTTTCTTTGAGGAAGACATTGAGGATAGAACTAGAAGATATTTTGGAATAGAAAATTTACAGAAAATAAAAGAAAGTACAATTCTTTGTGTTGGAGCTGGAGCAGTAGGAAATGAAATCTGTAAGAATTTGGGTATGCTTGGTGTTGGACATATTAGATTAGTAGATTTTGATATTGTGAATAAATCAAACATAAATAGGTGTATCTTCTTTAGACCAGGAGATCACAAAGAAATTTCTAAAGTTAATGCATTAGCAGAAAGACTGCCTGAGGTTGCTCCAAATACGAAAATAACTCCCTATGAATATCGAATTGAAGAAGCTCCACAAGAAGTCTATCAAGCTGATCTAATTATAATGGCATTAGACAATGATTATGCAAGATATATGCTGAATTATGGGAACCTAATGCAAGAACAACCCATTCCAATAATTAATGGTGCTATGGGTAGAACATTTCTGGAAGTTCAAGTATACCTTCCTGGTAAATCTGCCTGTCCGGTTTGCTTGTGGAGTGAAGATTATTATCGAGCAATAATGAATCATCAAGTTGTATTGAAGTGTGACGAATTTTTTATTGAAACGCTAACAAAATTCCCAATGATAAGTACCCTAACCTCTATTTTAGGGGGAATTATGTCTGTTGAAGCAACTAAAGTGCTCATAAGTAGAGATGAAAAAGGTGCATACTCAGATATTACCAAAGGTCAAGAACCTAACTTCGGTAAAATGATTAGATATGATTTGAGGAATCACGAATTCATATTTGGTGATATTTTAGCAAATCTAAAATGCGTGGATGTAACCTGCAGAGCAAGAAGAAGGAATAAAACATAATCTCACATCGGTAACCACATCAGAAGTCTGATGTAGTACTAATGATGCAGAGATAGCATCAATAAAAAAAACAAACTTAAAGATGTGAACAAACAATGAGCGAAGAAATATGGCGTGAAGTTATAATCGACGTTGAGCCAAGACAAAAAGAGTTTAGAGTAGCAGTTGAAGAAGAATCAACTATCGACGAAGTTGTGAAGACTCTAGTACAACGATGTGTTGATGAAGGGGTTGACATAAACAAATGGGCTAAAGAAAAGGTAGGACAACCAAATGTTAACTTTATACTCATGCGTAAAATGACAGGAAATACAGCCTTACCACCAGCTGCAACATTTGGTTCATTGGAACCAACATTAGAATCAAATGAACGGTTCAAATTAGATGCTTGTGCTCAAGTAGGATAAGAATCTTGAATTTGAGCGGGATGGAAGAATACAAAGTAAAACTATGTATTTAACCTCATCTCCCGCTTATTATTTCCAAATAAAGAGAACAAAAGGTGAAAAAAATTTCCAGAACAAATTTTCCTGCAACGGTAGTAAATGCAAGAATCGCTGAATCTATATCAGTATTTTATGATTCAATGGAGGAATTCTTCAAGAAAAAAGGCTGGAAATGGACTCCAATTAGAAGAACCGGTGACAAATGGGTTCAGGAAGACTATTCAGTTGAAATAAGGGGTAGATTCAAAGATGGCGCTTATAGAGACATATTATTTTCAATAAGAAGAACACCAGGCTTAACTGGGCAATCAAACAATAGAAATCATCTAAATGTGGGATTCGAGCATAAATTCTCCATATACTTACCAAGGGAATACCCAGCAAACCTTTCCCATATCAAAATGAGAGCTGTTACTAATCTATGGCATCCTAGAATTTCTATGGGAAGACATGGTGAAGCTTGCATTACAGTTAATGGTGAAGTAGATAGAATACTAGTTGACATTTTATATCATATACTAATGGATCCTAAAAGAATACGACCACCAAAACTGTATCCTAAAGAGGATTCAGGAATGAATACAATGGCTATGCGTTGGTTTGAAAAGGATGCAAATAACATCCATAATATGATGCAAGCAAAATGGGATTCAGTTCATGATAAAGCTTCCATTAAAGAAAGTGGTGGAATAAAAATCATTGATGGCGAAAAGCAAGAGAAAGTGAAAACAGAAGACGAAAGAAGAACAATTCGAATAATGCCTCGAGAAGAGAAGAAAGAAGATAAAAAGGAAAAGAAAGGAGGCGTTAGAATCATATGAAACAAAAGAAAACTGAGGTAAGTAAAGAGGAATCATTGGATTTTGCATATGAGGTTAGTTCCTTAAATGATGATGAGGAAACAATTGAGGAAATATTCCGAGAGAATGATTTATTGGAGGAAATTGAAGAGGAAGTTGAAAAACCAAGTACAGTAAAAATCATCTCTGAAAGAGATATGGAGATAAAAAAAGTTCCTCCGCCAAACTATTCACCTTATTTTAGATGTATTCTACATTTCAGAGGAAAGAATATCACAAAAAGAAAATTGCTGAAAACTGAAGGAAAACGTTAGTATCTAATTCTTATTTCTGTTTAATTTTTATCTTATACTTTCCAAAGATTCAAAAATCACTTGTTTTCATCAGTTATATCAGAGTAAAGATAAAAGAGATTTAAACCGATATAAGAACGTGAAAATTGATTCTTATAGGAAGTTGATAATTTTGCCAAATGAAGTAATACTTGATGAAGCTGGTCTATCAATTGAAGATGTATACAATATCGTAAAAAAGAATTACCACTTGAAGTTATCTGATGTTGTGAAAAAGAAAGTAAAGCTAGCAAGAAAAGCAATAGAAAAAGCAGTTGAATCTGGCCAGAAAATTTATGGTATTACTACAGGTTTTGGCGCATTAAGAAATATAATCATTCCTGAAAAGGATGCTTCAAAATTACAAACAAACCTAATACGAAGTCATTGTGTTGGAGTTGGGAATCCTGCTCGAGATGATTATGTAAAAGCAATGATGGTACTAAGAGTTACCGCTCTTGCTCGAGGGCATTCTGGATGTCAGTTAAAAACGTTAGACAATCTTATTCAAATGATTAACAAAAACACATTGCCAATTATACCTTTAAAGGGCTCAGTTGGTGCTAGTGGTGATCTTGCACAATTGTCTCATATGGCACTTGCAATGATTGGTGAGGGTAAAGAGAATCTAAAAATTAATGGCAAGATATTTGATGCAAAAGATGGTCTGGAAAAAGCTGGTATCCCAATTACAAAACTATCATACAAGGAAGGATTAGCATTAAATAATGGCGCTCAATTCTCTGCTGGAATTGCTTGTATGGTTTTACATGATGCTCATAATTTATTTAAGAATGCTGAAATTGCTACTGCTTTGTCTATGGAAGCTTTGAAAGCAGCTTATCAGCAATTTGATGATAGAATTCATCAAGCAAGAAATCATCCAGGACAAATTGATGTAGCAAAAAAAGTTCGCGAACTTACAGAGGATAGTATTTTTGTAAAGCTGCATGAGAGTCTTTTCATATGTAACACTGAAAATTGCGGCTATTATTATGATAAACAGCAGGGAGATTCCACACAGAACATTCCACCAAACACTGAGTTTGTCAAAATACCAAATGTTTGGACATGCCCAAACTGTGGTGCCCATAAAGATAATTTCGAAAAACAATGGCCAAAAATCCAAGATGATTATTCAATAAGATGTGCTCCACAAGTATTAGGTCCCGCAAAAGAGACCTTTGAATTCGTTAAAAGTGTTATTAGCCGAGAAATTAATGCCGCTACTGATAATCCATTGATTTTCATCACAAAAGAGGATCCCTTAGAGTTTGACATTTATTCTGGTGGGAATTTCCATGGAGAACCAATAGCTATGGTAATGGATTATTTGTCAATAGCAATGGCTGAGGTAGGAAATATTGCTGAGAGAAGATGTGCGAAGCTAATTGATGATAAAAGGAATGATGGTTTGAGCCTATTTCTTATTCCAAGAAGTGAACTAGGATTAAACAGTGGTTATATGATGCCACAATATACTGCTGCAGCACTAGTCTCCGAAAACAAATTATTAGCAAATCCTGCATCAGTTGATTCAATACCAACATCTGATGAAGCAGAAGATCATGTAAGTATGAGCCCAATCGCTGCAAGAAAAGTTCATGAGATAAATGAGAATCTGAAATATATAATAACAATTGAAATGATGTTAGCGATACAAGCAATTGATTTACGGTGTGAAATTCAGAAATTAGCACCAGAAGAAGCTCTTGGAAAGCAAACGCTAAAAGTATACAAATATTTGCGAAATATCATACCAAGATTAACTAAGGATAGAATTATTTACATAGATATAGAGAAGATTGCAGAGAAAATTGACGATGGAAGTATCGCTGCTTTAGTAAAATCTTGAGAGAAATCAATGAAATATTTGAAAAAATTCAAGCTTTCTTCTTGTATTCTTTACCAATAGAAAATGCTCTAGCGATTTTTTCACCTATTTTATAATAATTTAAATCAACTGAGTACAGAAGAGGATCAATTTTGATGACATCAGGTTTTCCTCTTTCGGGTACCAAATCTTCATTCACATAAGTTTCATCAATTTTTCCAATAAAAACTTCCATTCCACCAACCATAAATTCTTTGATAACCCTACATGAAATATTAACTGGACATTCTATGATTAGGGGAGCAGTTTTGATATTACCATAATATGTTTTGAAAACTTCAGACTTGTCCTCTTTGTGACCGGTTACTATACCACAATAATCGGATTCAACAACTAAATCCGTTGAGGGAAAATTAACGCTAAAGGTTTTGTTTTCTCGAACACCAATATTAGTATAATGGCTTTTATGCGAAGAAACATACAAAGTAGCTGGTCGCAAAGCCATAATTCCTACATTTCCCACAGTACTATAGTTTGGCTTGTTTTCTACAACAGAACCAAACAAAACAATAGGAAATGGATACATTAATACTTTAGAACCAAGATTTGCCTTTTTCATAGAGAACATATGTTAATTTATATCAAAAGTTTTTAGATAAATCTAGCAAAAGAAAAAAAATAGGGAAAATTAATCTCCTCAAAAAATTCTCCGTAATGAATGAATGAATTAATAATATGACCTACAGATGTCATATTA
>JAUVZH010000459.1 GCA_030602675.1 Candidatus Heimdallarchaeota archaeon
CATTTGCAGAGATTTCAAATACAGTTGGTTGGATGATGGTTTGTTTATGGTTTCTTATTACTCCATACATTTTTTTATACTTTACAGCCAGATATCACAGAAACGCTTACGAAGCATTAGAGAAGGAATTATCTGATCCAAACTGTCTCGAGTGAGGTTTTTACTTCACTTCTTTTTTTTCTATACCTGGAGAAAATAGTTGTTGTTAAGCCACAACTTAATTTTATAACACTTAATTATTTGATTAGTGCTAAATATGCTGATATCCAGGAGAAGGACATGAACTCTCAAGATCAGGACAACCAGACAGAAGATTAGATAGGTTAGCTAAAATTGTCGACTGGTTTGACAAATACTGCCAAACCAAGAAATACAAAGACAAACAAAAACAAGCAGAGAGAATCAAAAAGATAAAAGAAGATTACAAGGAAAAGATGAGAGAAAAAATAAAGGAAATAAAGAAAGACTAAACTAATGTCTTTCCTTTCTCATTTTTTATTCTTAGGTTCTAAGCGTTTATATCCATGTTGTTCTCTGATGAAATCCCAGTGATTATTCACTCTGTTTATTACATCATCAGACATTTCATGAACATTTGGTTTATAGGTTGCTTGAGATTTGAAATAAGCTACGAAATCATCCTTGACTTTATCATATCCGTCTATCTTCAAATCTTTGTAAATGCTCTTCACGAAAGGTATTGGATCTTTAATAAAATCCTCATATTTAATGTCTACAATATTTTCTTTTGGAATCAGAGATCTTGTTTCGTTGAATACTTCATACATCTCTTTTACATTGTCAAGAATACCTTGTTGAAGATCTTCATCTTTCCAAGTTTGTAGTGCATAAATAGCAAAAACTTCACGGAAGAATTTAACTGAAGATGCATACATTTCGTATGGTTCTCTATAAAGGTGTATGAATTTAGCATTCGGGTACATTTTTAGAATATGTTCAATTCGATAAGTTGTCGTAGGATTTTTGAGGAAAATTCTTTTGCCTTTGTATTTGTAAGTCATTTTCTTGACAAAATATAGGTATGTTTTCTTCCAACGCTCAACATCTTTTTCTTTACAAGTTCTAAAGGAATTATATCTGGAATATAGCTTGAATTTCCATGGAAAAATGAATCCATTATAAAAACCATATTTGCTCATAGCTCCAATAGAATATTCTTCCTCAGTTGGTTCATCGCTACCCATAATAACATTGTCCATTGGTCGTTGTTCAGGAAGTGACATATCAAGCAATTTTGTTGTGAGATTATGAAAAGCTAGGAAGAAATGTGGAGCATAACCTTCTAGATTTGAAACATAGCCCATGTTTTTGTCATGAGCTAATAATGTCATAAGATAGGTTGTTCCAGTTCTATAATGTCCTATTATAAATAGGGGATCAATTTCTACCTTCGTTTTCTTGATTTTTCTTTGAAAACGAAGAATCTCTATAACCCTAAGAGGAGTTGTTGCCCAGCTTAAAGCAATGGCATACCAAAAACGCAACCAATATTTTGGATGAACATAAAATTTGTTTTGCCACAAGAGTCTGAAGATATTAATCATACTCATGCCAGCTAAGGGCTCTTCTTTTACTATAAGATGTGTTCTATCTTTTTTCTTCTTCTTATCATCCTGTTTCATTGATGAATCCACCTAGTAAAATCGCAAAGATATTTTTGCCAAACTTATTCTGAAATTAACTTCGTTAGTTATATATTTTACTCTAATAAATTAAATTAAAGTAGAAAATAGCTAAAAAAATAAAAAGAAAAATGAAAAAAGAAAATTAAATTTTAATCTGCAAAGGGATAATTTTCTCTTTTTCCAAAAAATCAAGAATTATTTTTGTACTCTCTTCTACAGTTTCAAATTCAGTATTGCAAACTATTTCAGGTGTTGGAGGTTCCTCATAAGGATGAGATACTCCTGTGAAATTCTTAATTTCACCTGCGAATGCTTTCTTGTAAAGACCTTTGACATCTCTACGAGCACATTCCTCAACAGATGCATTTACGAAAACTTCTACAAATTTTGCATTTTCTTCATTTACTTCTTTCCTAGCATTATCTCTAACTGAAATATATGGAGAAATAAATGACACCAAAGTAGCTACGCCATGTTTTGCTAATAATCGAGTAACAAATGTTATTCTCTCGATGTTCAACTTTCGATCTTCTTCAGTGAAACCTAAATCCCTTGTTAAGGATTTTCTAACAATATCACCGTCAAGTCTTTGAACTCTAAGGTTTCGATTTAGAAGTTCTTTTTCAAGCTCAACTCCAATAGTCGTTTTTCCTGAGCCTGACAATCCTGTAAACCAAACAACAAATCCTGGTTCATTCATATCTATTCACATCTCTAATTTTATTTTACAAATAATTCATCTTGTTTTATCAGGTATTCTGCTACCTCTGGTCGCATGTATTCCTCTAATCCATCAAGTTCTTTATTCACTATCATTTGACGGATTTTTTTACCACTGATAAACTTTTGATACTCTGTACCATCATGAGGGCAAGTATTGTCATTGACCACTCCATTACATTTCTTACAGATAAAG
>JAUVZH010000193.1 GCA_030602675.1 Candidatus Heimdallarchaeota archaeon
TAGGAACCATCATCATTGATGCACTCAATGTTACATTGATAGTTTCTGCAGGTAAAAGAGCGAAAATTAAACTCTGTCCTTCTTCTAAGATCCATTGGCAATAACCTGGACTAAATCTATTTGTTACTTCCTTGCTTTCAATTTCTTCTGCTAAATCACTTAAAATCAGCTTATTGAAAGAGGAAGCTGTTTCTTCTGCAGCATGTGAAGCAATAGCATCAAGAATAACTCCTTTTGCAAGTTTACCTTCTTGTAAAAATTTTGAGATTTTTTCTTCCAAAGTCATACCAATTGTGCAAATTGCTAAAATAGTTTTTTCAGATTTTCCAAATAGAAAACGTGGTTTAAGCTTAGCACTCTCAAAGTAATCATAGATTCCTTTGGGTTGTATTAAATCAAGGGAAGTATCTTTTATTTCGTTTATTTCATTCAATAAATCTGCGGGTGGTTTTTTAGCTTTCTTTTTGGATTTGTTATCAGCTCTTAATAGATTGAATATTTCATTATCATCAAGTGTTATTTCAAATCCTTCAAGAATTCTCAATTGTTCTACCTCTTTATTAACTGAGCAATTTTTCTAATATGCGCAGGATTTGATCCACAACAGCCACCAATGACATTTATTTGTTTTTCAACCATTTGTAAAATATCTTGTACAAAATCATTAGGTGAGGTTGGATAAACAGTTTTACCATCAATCAATTGAGGTCTTCCAGCGTTTGGTTTCGCACAGATAGGTACCTTTGAAACCTTCTTGAGTTGGGGAACAAGATCAATCATTTCATCACTACCAATAGTGCAATTTGCTCCAATAACATCAGCTCCTGCCTTCTGCAATATTTCAACGCATTGCTCAACAGAATCACCCATAATTGTAAAATAACCCCTTTTTGTTTTTTGATAAGTTATTGATGCAAATACAGGTTTATTAGAAACCTTTTTAGCTGCTTTAACTGCTGCTTCTGCTTCTTTGATATCGACCATTGTTTCAATAAAGAAGAAATCTACATCAGCTTCATCTAATATCTTAGTTTGCTCGAGATAATTTTCCTTAAATTCCTCAATAGTAATAGTTCCTACTGGTGGTAGAAAAGCTCCAGAAGGACCAATATCCCCAGCAACATAGCAATCATCAGGGCAAATTTCTTTAGCTAGCTCAACAGCTTTTTTATTATATTCTTCAACACTGCTCCCATGCTTATGTGCAGTTAGTTTTAATCTTGAACCTCCAAAAGTGTTAGTTAAAACAACATCAGAGCCAGCATCAAAATAATCTATGTGAACTTTTTGTACTTTCTCAGGCTTACTAATATTCCAATATTCTGGTGGTATACCAGCAGGTAAACCTTGATCTATAAGCATAGAACCCATAGCACCATCTAGTACTACTATTCTTTTCTTGATTTTTTCAAGAATACCTACTTTTCCCATAGATAATCAACTCCTTAGTGCCCTAACAATTTCTTTGCAAGTTTAGTTGCACTTACTGCATTTTCTGCAGTACCATCCGCTCCTATATCTTGAACCCATTGTTTAGTAACTGGTGCTCCTCCAAGTAGCACCTTAAAGCGATTTCTGATGTTTCTTTCCTTAAGTTCTTCAATGAGTTTCTTTTGACCAATCATTGTAGTAGTCAATAAAGCAGAAATGCAAATAAGGTGAGCATCAACTTCTAGAGCTTTTTCTATAAAATCATTAACTGGAACATCAGCTCCTAGATCATAGACTTCGAACCCCTCAGCAGAGAGTATTGCTGCAACTAATGTTTTACCAATATCATGAATGTCTCCTTCAATTGTTCCAATAACTACCCGACCAAGTATGTGGTCGGTTTTGCCTTCAGAAAGTAGTGGTGTAAGAATATTCATTGCTGTTTTCATAGCTTCAGCACTTCTCATAAGTTCAGGAAGAAAAACTTCCCCTTCTTCAAAGAGATCTCCCATTTCTCTAATAGCTTCAGAAAAGGCATCAATGATTTGATCAACATCAAGACCTTCCTTAACTGCTCTTTTGGCTAATTCTTCAGCTTGAGATTTATTCCCACTAATTATTGCTTCTTTACATTCTTTGCTGATGTCCAATATTTCCACCAAACTAGTTATTATCACAAATTACCTTCATAACCTTTAGCACTAGAAGTTTTTTAGACTTTCCTTCAAAAAATAAGTCCTTAATATTTCTTAGAAAGTGATTATTCTAGTGCATTAAGCTTCTTTTGATTTTTGAATATAGTCCAGAACCATTTGATCAATGGAGCTATATCCTAAAAGAATTGAGAGTTCATCTAAAAACTTCTCAGCTCGTATACGAATTTCTTCATTCTCATCATTTTTATAAATTTCAAAAAGATGAAGAATAAAGGAAACATCATCTGATTTTCCCATAGCAAGTGTAGCGATTAATCGTATTTCACGACTAAACTCTGGTGAAATACATTTTATTAATAGCTCTTTTGTTCGTTGGTCATCAAACGTACCCATAATTTCTAACAAACATTCTTTTAATTCTTGAGACTCTACTGTTTCAAAATAACCGAGTAATTGTGGAATTAATGTTTTATCCCTCAAGAAAATAACAGTACTTACAAGAACATTTCTGATGGATTTATCAGATTCATCTAGCATAAGTGAAACAAGGTCTTTAGAATTAATTTTATCACCAAAGAATCGTAATCCTCCGGCAGCATTTCTTCTTGTTTCAATATTAGAATCGTTTTTTATCACATCTAGTAAAATAGGTAAAACTTTGTCATCACCTAATAATGAGAGGGATAACATTAACGCTCTTCGAACCTTGACATCTATCTCTTTCTTTGTTAATTCTAATAATGGTTCAACAGCTCGTTTACTCATGATTCTTCCTAAAGCTTCTACTGCACTTAGTCTAACTTGTGGATCATCACTCGATAGCAATGAGATGTTTCTGCTGATAGGACATTCAGAATTCAAATAAATCACTATTGGAAGCAAATCAACAAGTCAGTTTTTAATCTATTCTATATTTCGCTAAAATACGATTAAGATATAGGAAAATCTGGATAAGAAAAAGAAAAATGGCATCAAAAAGAAAACTATTTGCGTTTTCTCTTTGATTTTAGTGTTACAATAATAATAGAACTTAGTGCACCCAAAGCAATTAGGACAGTACCAAAAATTGGCATGCCTACTCTCTTAGTCTTGTTCTTAATTGTTATTGGAGAGGAAGTTTGGGAATCATCTACTAATGTACCATCAGATACTTCTATTTTTAGATCATAGTCACCATTATCAACTTCGGTTGAATCCCAGATGTAGATTGTATTTGTAAGATTACCAGCGATTAGCATCCAATCCGTTTCGTTACGGATATAAATTGAGTAATAAAGAGTGTCTCCGTCAGGATCACTACCATACCAATCAATGGTTACATTACCAATAATAGTCTCACCACCCATGGGTGTAAGTAAGTTCACCGAAGGTGCTAGATTTATATTGTTAATGTTGAAACGATTCGAATAGTCACCACTTGCATAATAACCATCATCAACTTCAATGTAAATCTGGTATTCTAAAGCATCAGCAACAAGTGTAGTATCGAATAGGTAGAATGTAGCATCATCATAAGCAGCTCCTAGGTAAATCCATGGATTATTAGCAACTCTGTAGAAAATAGTGTAATAAAAGAAATCAGAATCATAATCGTAAGTCGTCCATGTTATCAGAACTTCTCCACTGACAACATTTGGAATATCATCAATGATTATTGTTGGTGGATCTGGATTGCTTATTTCGAAATCATAATCTGATTGATCTGTAGCTGTAAACACGCCATCAGTGACATCAACACGAATTCTATAGTATCCATCTGAAACAGTAGTTGAATCCCAATAATAGTAGGTTACTGTTAAACCTGAAATTATGAGCGTCCAAGAACTACTATCCCAATAATAGAGAGCATAATTGAGTTCTTCAAGATTGGGATCTGAAGCGTTCCAAGTTATTAGAATAGAACCATTCAATATTTCTCCTCCATTTGGAAACAGCAAAGCAATTTCTGGTAATTCGTCAATGTTGTCAATAATAAAAGTACCATCAGAAATATCTGAAATGATATGTGTTCCATTAAATACTTCAACTTTTATTCGATAATGAACTCCTTCTGCTACTAAAGTGGTGTCCCATAGGTAGTAGGTATCATTGATTATACTTGTAACAATCAATATCCAGATTTGAGCATCATAATCCCAATAGTAAAGAGTACTGTTTAGTTCAGCATTTTCAGGATTCCGAACATTCCAAGTTATTAATTCTTCACCTTCTAATCGTTCTCCGCCATTTGGATAAGTTAATTCTACAATTAGTTGCTCTTTCCAAAGCAAAATATTGTCAAACATGACTTCATTGTCTTCTTCATATACGACCATATCAAAATCATCTGATAGAACACAAAAGTGACCTGAACCGATATCTACAGTTGCTCCTAAGATTTCAACACCAGCTGCATCCCAGAATAAAGGTTCAGCATTACCTGCGAGTGCTAAGGCATTATAAGCACTTGGAATATGTACTGCTGTAACACCTTTCATTAAAGGATGAGAGCTTTCAATAAACGTTGACCTGCCATCAAAACCTATACTTGTTCCAGTAAAAGTGATACCATTATAAGCAGCAATTTGAAAGACACCATCTGCAGGACTACTGTCTCCGATTCCAACAAATATGCCTCCATCAGCAATGAAATTTTCCATTGCTATTACTTCGCTCGCTACCAATTATTGCCACCTTCTCCTACGAAGATGTATTCAAACAAACTCAGTAAGCTTTCAGTTAAAGTGGCAAAGATATCATCAACAACATACCCCATCGTTTCATAGTGAACTCTAAGGGTATTCATGTTACGTTCACTGTGTGTATAGATGAATCCAATTCTTTTATTCGGATCAACTATTGCAACCATTTGCGTTATTTTATTATTTAGCAGACGTGTTTCTCCTGTAACTGGAACAACATAGACCGTAATATTGTAAGTTTTAATTATTGTAGGTGTCCAAGAATATTGGATAGTTTGTGTTTCTCCAATCAAAAGATCGGTATAAACTTGGCTTTCAACTAAGAACCCATCTATCCATAATTTGAGTTCAACATTACTTTCATCATTTATACCATTATTATATACGGAAGCATTAATTGTCACTTCTTCATCTTTCGATGAATATTTTGGTATTTCTAATCCACTTATTACATCATGATCTGGTACTACTTGAGTAAATAATATCGCTAAGTCATCAGTTGAACTGGAAAATCCATGATAGGCATTGTAGTAAGCTGGATTCAATCCATAATTAAGACCAATGGATGGAGAGTTTATCGCAGAAAGATAATCATATTGAAAGAGAATGTCACCATTTCGATACAATACTAATTCGAATGTTCCTGCTGTTCCCCCTCCATAGTTACTTATGGTTAAGTACTCAATGACTACTTTGTCTGAATCAGAATATGCATACACATTCCCAGATGGAAAGAGGTCGTCCCAATAGAGTGCGATTGAATAGTAAAGATAAGGATCAGTTGATGGGAAATCAACATTCCCTAAAGAGTTTGGATTAGTATTAACAAACGACATCCAACCATTGCTGCTTACATAAAGAGTATCAAATGTTTGATCATAGAATTGGAATGGAAATGGCAATGGAACGGCTTCTGAATCGTCATCACTTAAAGGAAGAACTGTACCACTTGTTGCATCAATCCAACTGTAAAGAGTATTGTCATCCATTATATAATTACTTAGTTCTGAAACAGTAACATTAAGTTGGTCAATATTATTTTCCAAAAATGTTTCACCTGCTAC
>JAUVZH010000333.1 GCA_030602675.1 Candidatus Heimdallarchaeota archaeon
GGCTTTTCCCAACTACTTTCGGATTGCATAATATTTCCATCTGGCTCTATAATGGACCTACACCTATGTTTGTTGAGTATTTCAGTTTCACAATTCAAGAACCATCTTTAGAAATTTTTACAGTTCATTTTGATTTATTCACTATAGCAGGTATAGGCTTACCTTTTGAAACAGCAAAAATCTATGTGAACGATTCTAGAATTTACAATCCACAACAATATTACTTTAAGGATTCATTTATTGAAGTCAAAGTCAGAGATTACTATAATCACTTACTATTTGCAACCAATGCAACAATAACAGCTAATAGAGACATTGCCTTGTATGTTAGGTTATTTATGCAGCAAATTAGAAATACCTATGAAATTCCTGTAGAAGTTTATTTTATTTCAACATTTGACAGCAATTATAATCATAGTTATATTGTTGCTGCAGAAGGTTCTATCTCTGTTTTACTCTTCTCAAGCAGCTATCATGTTTTAGTGAAGCCACTTCAAGATGAGTATCAAAACAGCACACATATAGTTTATTTTTATGCCACAACTAGTGAATACCAGGATCTTGGGGATGAAACGAAAAGCTATACTATTTCTATGGAAACTGATCTTAAACCTCTAGATCTTGAAGAACCAAAAGGTGTAAGAGCATGGCCTGCTTGGGTGCTTTTAGCTAATTCGATAATCATTAATGCTATTTTAATCAGTTTTATTGGAGCCATGGGGAAGTGGGGCATCGTGAAAATTTGGAATTATGGTTTATATTATCCAAATAAAGGTGCTAATTGGGTTTTACGAAAATTTGGTTCAGAGAAGGAACTTCATTGGTGTGTAGAGCACAAAGGAGGTTTGGAATTTGTTACACCGGAACAATACCGGCTAGCAGAAGCTCTTAAAGAGGAGGGTAAATTCTAGATGAGTCAACAATTGCAAGAACAAGTAAAAGAACAAATGGAATTCAAATTACAGGTTCGATATGATCGAAAACCAACAACTCTCATTCCAACTGCACAACTGATCGCTAAAGATCTCTGTGTGAAAGTGAAAGATGTTGGCATAATTTTTGAAACGCATAAAAAAGCCTGGTTAATAGACCAAATAGAACTAGCTGAAGATAAAATTCAATCGTTTATTTTACAAGAAACTACTGCCGGTGCTTGGGTTGCTTTTGAAACAACTCATGACAAAGATATTGATCTTCAAGAGACTTTTATGGAAATCTCTAAAGCTTCAAGAAACCTAAAAATCATGACTTATCCGCTCTGGTTCATAATTGCTATTATGGCTGTTCTTGAAGGACTTCTTATTAAGAAGACACTTATCGATAAAGAGGTTATTCTACTAACAAAACATCACTGGACCAACATTGCTTGGATTTCAGTTGCAGTGATGTTAGGCTTCACTTTGCTATTCTATTACATCTTGAAACAAACTGAAAATGAAGCTTACTTCCGGTCATCTGGTATGGAATATGTCTCAATTGAAACTGTTGATTTCTATTTTGAAACAAAAAATCTTTTCGGACAGGAAAGAACTATGCGCTATGAAATTACTCTGCAGGTCTACCGAGGTAGGTATTATCATCCAGACAAACCAGAACAGATTGCTTTTGCAGATGATCGTGAACCATTGACTACATTAAACGATCTTAAACAAAAAATCAAAATAACTCAAGATGCTATTGTTACCTTTCGAGAACAAGAATACGAACACTCAGAAGAGCTTGACACCTTAAAAGGTGAAGAACGAGAAATAGAACTCACAGCTGTAAAACGATATTTGTCTGCCATCAAAACAATCGATAATCAACCAACCCAACAAACTTCTGAAGAGAACTCTCAAGAAAATCCCTCTAAAGTAATTACTAAGGAAGATGTTCCTAAAGATCTCTATGAAAAAATAATCAATGAGGATGAAGAATTAAAAGAGCTACGAGAACAAATCACTACCAGACAGGATAAACTTTCAGCCACAAGGGAGGTAATAGAAAACAAAAAGGAGCAATTAAAGTCACAATTAAAGACACTGCAAAAACAATACTATGATGCAATTAAAGGCAGTTTTCAACTAGATTCAAAGCTAAAGAAAGATGAGCAGATAGATGAACTTGTTAATTCTCATAAAAAATATCTGCAGTATAAAGCGAAAGTTGCAGAATTACGCAGTATTATTCTTAACATGCGACAAAACATGGCTGGTTTGTATAGTGTCAATACTCAAATGAATGAAAGTTTTGAACAAAGAGTTGCTGAGGAAAGTGCTAGGAGAGCTAATACAGAATATAGTTATCATATTGTTGCAGGTTCACCTGAAGAAATGGCTCTTTCAGAAACATCTGAAGGGACAACAAGAACTACTAGACGTGCTTCTTCCGGAGGAGGATTCTTCTCAGATAGGCTCTTCAATATCTTAATAGTTTTTGGACTAGCTGCAGCACTAATTACAGGTTTTTGCTTTTTAGCAATAAAACTCTTTGAGACCTTCAGTGCAAAACCTGGTATTGCTATATTCATTCTAATTCTCTTGATTGTCTTTGCACTTATTCTGATAAAATTTGCAAACTGGATGATTAATTATACTACCCATACACAATCAAGCCATAGAGTGAGGTGAAATTATTGGCAGTAAATCCAGCTACTCTTAAAGAAATGTTTGATCTTGTCAAAGGAGAATCTCAGAATGCTGTTGAAGACTATAAAAAATCTGCTCCAGCATTCAAAGAGGAACTTGAGAAGTTATTCTCCTTAAAACTCGATTTAGAAAAAACAAATGCTAGACTAGTTCATCTTGTACTGGAATATGCTCGCACTCCCTTAAAGTCCCTTAAGATTGTCCCTTCTATAATGGATACTCTTAAGAATTTGGAAACAGGGCGAGAAAACTATAAAAAATCAATAAATTTCCATGATCTCTATCCTTTCTCATTAAAACAAATAAGAAAACAAAACAAAGATAACAAACACATCTTAAATAAACAAATCTGGCTACTGATTCTTTATGCAGGTCTAACAACTAGAAGCGAAAGAAGCATTTGGTATTCTTTGAGTGAGCTCTATGGAGATAAATCAGCAGGAGGACCTATGTAATGAAGAAAAGGCTGTTCTTCTTGATTTTCTTAATTTTTATTTTTACAGCCAATCCTATACTCACCAAGGCTGCAACTAACAAGACCAGAGGACTCTATACTAATTTAGAATTTACTTCTGAATTCTTTCCTGACTATGAACTCATGATAATTACTATTTCTATTCAAAGAACCATTACTCTTAATCTCAATAGTACTTATGATCTGTTCATGACTGGCTATCGTATAGCTGTTAATACAACATTACTAGCCTACATCGATCACAAAAACAACACTGAAAATTATATTCCTGAAAGAGAAGAAATAACCCTTGAATTCGACAAAGACGAATTAGAAGTGAATACCACAGATTATAATTGCTACCACAAATTGATAGTTCAAGTCTCTGCTGTAGCAATTGATCCTGATGGTGATTTTCATATAATAGCTGATGATTATCTTACTGAAGAGGTTTTCTTTGCAAGAGAAGCAACAAGTCCAGAAGTCTTACAAGCTATTGCAATAGCTTTCTCTCCACTCATTGTTTTATTTGCTTTCTTCTTCTTTAGAAGAAGAGTAGACAAAAATACTTTCGAAAAGGTCAGCTACCTAACTATGTTCAAACATTCAGTAAGAAAATTCTTTACTAGAAATTATGATCATCATGAGGAAGCTTCTATCGATGTAAAAGGTTCTATCATAAAAACAAATTATTTTCGATATATTGCTCATTTGATCATTCTTGCAATTAGTATTGTTAATGCTTCTCTTGGCAGTCGATTTATTACTACTGATCTTGTAACAGGTATCATATTATATGTTTCTTCATTTTGTTTTCTAATTGCTGGTTTAATTTCAACAATCAAATT
>JAUVZH010000307.1 GCA_030602675.1 Candidatus Heimdallarchaeota archaeon
CATGTTCTGCGATTCTGGAATCTTTAGTGTTTGAAGCAATTACTTTGAAAGAGTATATTAGATACCTTAAATCCATTCTATTGAATATAGGTAATGGTCCATATAATCCATCAAGAATATCCTCTCCACCATGAACTGTTGACATTCCATGTATAACCATTCGATTAATCAATTCTTTAGGAAGCCTCAAATTATGATATCGAGCAACTGGTCCTATATCTTCAAAAATACCTATAACGATACCATAAAATGCTTTCTCTTTTTTTGGTGATTTCTTCTTGGATTTCTTCTTAGAAGTTGTTTTTGAGACCATTTACTAGACCCTTTTAAAATACTTGATATTCTAAATTTAACAATATATTATGATTTGAATGCCAATAATGTAGGAGTAAATAGATTCAAGTTCAAAAATTTATCTCTATATGAAAATAAAATTCAGATTTCATTTCAACTATTATTGATGAAAACAAGTATTATTTTATCGCAGTGATTGTCTTAAGTCAAAAAAGTTAAATCTGAATAGTACTTTTGAATTATATATCCGAAATGTATCCTATTGTTATTGGATGAGAGATAGGTCAATACAAGTAAGATAATATATAACTTAAGAAATAGTAAATTACTAGAAAAAGTATTGTCGCAATTTTGAGGAGAAATGATATTTGTCTTCTGGGAATGATTACAGAAAATTACTTCTAATAGGAACACTAATTGGAGTTCTAGGTGCTGCTGCATTAATTATAGGAATGCTTATTGAATTCACAGTATTTAATCCAGTAGATATCTTTGCTTTGGGAATTATTGCTGTAGCTGCAGGAATTTTCCTAATTTGCTTAATAACGTTCTTAGGCGCAATTACTCCAGCGGGATTGACAGTCAATGATGAAAGACCAAGCCTTTTTGCATTACTTATTTTTATCTTTGCCCCTACAGTTTTAGTATCTGATTATGCAACACCAATGTACTTTCTTTTAGACATTGGAAATGGTATTTTAGATAATGCAACTGCAGGATTTGGTTTTTATTTAGTTTATATTGGCGTAGCCCTGCTAATGGTTTCTTTCCTATTATTAGCTTGGATTTATCTATGGAAAAATAGAATGAGAACTACCGGAGGATTAAACCTAGGTGGTTCAGCAGAAATAGGTGTAGTTAAATTATTAAGAATAATAACTAGCATCTTGATTATTGTAGCTGGTGGAGGAATTATATTAGGATTTATTATTGCACCATATACAACATCTGGTGATGTTTTTGGATTATTGATTTATGAAGATGGCAGTCATCTTGATCTAAAAGCACTAGCATTTTTAATTTTGATTGTAGGAATTATCATTACTGCTGTGTTTGAGTTGTTTAGTAACTTGGGTATTTTCAAAATGTCTAAAAGTGAATTACCTGTTCTAGTCTTTTTAATGGCAGTAATGGCTTTGCCTGGTTATTCAACAAAATCAGTCACCCTAAATGCTTGGACTTCACCAGTTTTCGAGCTACTTAGATTTGGTAAAGAAATATTCGAAAATTCATTATTTACGATAACAGCCTTTGGTTGGATCTTATTGCTAAGTGTTTTAGCTTTAGTTCTGACATTTTTCTTGAGTATTCTAACATACTTCTTTAGTACATCAGCAAGTTTCACAGCTAGGGCTGGTAGAGCTCCAAGAACTGGAGGAGGAAGATTAGAAGCAAGAAGAAAGAAAGGTAAATTCCCTAAAGGACCACCTTCAGCACCAGTTGGAGATGCAGCAGAACCACCATCTGGAGATTTAGGAGCAGCACTTGCTGGACCATCATCAACGACAGTTGGTACACAACCTACGGTTTCTTCAGCTCCACCTTCACCCCCTGCATTCATGCCATCATCATCTGCAGCACCAGCAAGAAGTTCTGACAAACCAACATGCCCATTCTGCGGAAAAAATCTAAGATTCATAGATGAATATCAACGTTGGTACTGTGACGGTTGTTCACAATACGTTTAAGAAAGAATGTCTAAGAAAGGACTTTTCCTTTCTCTTTTTTATTTTCATTCAGCATCTAATTGACCATTTTCTGATAACTTTAACTCTTTTTTACCTATTTTGTATTCTTTCCCTTTTAGTGCATTAATAACTGGTCCTATGTACTTTGGTATTGTTACTACTGCTAATCCTGTTACTAATAATCCCAGAATTAGTCCATTATGCAACATGTGATTTGTAACCCATGGTGGAAAAATTGGTATAAAAAATGCTGCGGGTATTGCTACAAAAAATGATAGAAATTGTGCTGGTCTCACATATTTTGTTGTAGCAGTTATTATTGCATGAGTTACTAGGTAAATAATTAAAACAATAGGGTTTGTTAAACTTAGAATTCCAGCAGATGTTCCCAACCCTCTTCCTCCTTTAAATTTCAAATAAATACTGAAATTATGTCCTAAAACCACTGCAAAAGCAACTAGAATGTATATTACTGCATCCATATCAGGAATTGTCCAGTTGGTTAAAGTAGATCCTTGAAAAGTATCATCAAATTCTATTAGCATTACAGTTAGAACACACAAAAATCCCTTAGTAAAATCTAACAATCCAGCTAGTAATCCTAGCCAAAAACCAGCGGTTATCATAGTATTTAAACCACCCACGTTTTGTGTTCCAACTTTTCTTAGATCCTCTCCTGTTTTGAGTTTTGCTACAATGTAAGAAAAAGGAATAGAGCCTATCAAATAGGCAGCAATTGGGCATATTATAATCCATATCCAAGGAGCAACCATTTTATTCCCCAACAATTTTCTTGCTTTATCACTAGCTTATTCAGATGATATAAGTTTTTACTATATTTTATTATCTGTTTTTATTGTTGTTTCACAGGTAACCTAATCATTTTCTTCTGCTAAAACTACTCCTGTTTTTCCAACACGATATTCTTTTCCTTTAAACATATCTATGAATGATTGCAAGAGTTTTGGTAAAATGACAATTGCAATACCTAACACGAAAAGTCCCTGTGTGAAAGTACTATCCATACCTGCAATGGCTATCCATGGAGGAAAGAAATTCAAGAAAAATGCTATAGGTGCTCCAACAAAAATAGCAAAAAATAGTGCGGGACGAACGTATTTTATTAACACCATGAAAATCGCTATACTTACTACAAAAACAAGCAACAGAATTGGATTTGCAATAACTAAGAAGCTTACTATTGCAGCCATTCCCCTTCCACCTTTAAATCCTATGTATATTGAGTAGTTATGTCCAAATAATACTGCCATAGCTACTAATATGTAGATTAAATCATGGATAGAAATTTCATGATATTTACCAACACCTGCTATTGGTTCATCATTAAATGGTATAGCAAGAGCTGCAATGATACAAACCAAACCTTTTGAATAATCTAGCCACCCAGCAAAAATCCCCCAGTTAAAACCACTTCTTATCATGACATTTAATCCACCTACATTTTTATTTCCAATTTCCCTTAGATCCTCACCAGTAAGTCTTTTTGCAACAATATAGGAAAATGGAATAGCTCCTATGAAATAAGCAATAGCTGGACAAACAATTACCCAAAACCAATGATCTAGTACCGTTGCCATTTTTATCAACTTGTTCAGTAGCACACAAAAAACATTTCATAATATAAAGATTTTATGCCAATACAGAGAAAAAGAAATAATTAAAGGGAAAGGAACAGTTTATTCAATAATGATTATGATGTACGAACTCGTCTAATGCTTTTCTTGGTGGTCTTTTTCCTTCAGATATTTTTTGCTTTTCAGTTAACTCACTAAGATTATCTGTTTTTTTACCTACAACAATTAGTGTTATTAGAACCATCTCTTCTGGAATGCCAAGTATTTCCTTAGCTTTACTATGACTATAACCAGCAATTGGATGCATTACTAATCCAAGTTCTGTTCCACGTAAAAGCATATTAGCAGTAGCCATTCCTGTATCAAAGAGATAATATTCTCTACTCTTTCCAATGACACAATCTAATTCTTTCTTACTAAATACTGCAATAATCATAGATGCTTTTTTTGCCCAAAGATTACTTTCCTTTAATGCATCAAATAACTTTGTTAACATTTCTTTTTCATATACAAATACATAATTCCAAGGTTGATAATTAAAACAAGATGCAGACAATTGAGCATTATTAGCTAAATCATCAATCAATTCTTTTGTTATTTCCACTTTCTCAAGAGCTCGGTAAGCTCTTCGATTATTAATTATTGTTTTGACTGTAATAATACATCCCCCAAATTTGCACTGTATAAGAATTATCAGTCTCTA
>JAUVZH010000355.1 GCA_030602675.1 Candidatus Heimdallarchaeota archaeon
GAATATTCTAACTCTTTAGGTTGAAACGCCTCTAATTCTTCTAAATTAATGTCAATTTTGAAAAACTTATTGAATTCCTCAAATGCTTCTCGGATATCAATCAATGTTTCCATTAAAGTTCTTAATAATGTTACATCCTTACTAGATGAAAGACGTTCCTTCATCCTATCTTCTATTAATTGTAATTTTTTATCTAATTCAGACATTTGCCTACCCCAGCTAGCTATCTAACTTACAATAAGTATTGTACTATTTCTATTTTATCAAAGAGGAGAAAGGAAAGGTATCACATACCTTTCGCATAATCGAATAGATTACCCGCTAGATAAATATCCATTTGTACCTTAGACATACCCATTGCTTGATAATCCTTCTTTTTTGTAATATTTTTAATTAGTCCAGTCTCGAGATTAACTTCGATTTCATCACCTGTTACAATATCTGATATGTTATCAATTATGGCAGCTAATAATAGTGGCATGCCAGCATTTATTGCGTTACGTTTGTAAATTGCACCATAGGATTTTGCTATTAGTGCTTGAACACCCAGAGCTGTAAAACAATCAACTGCTTGTTGTCTCGAAGAACCAGAACCAAAATTAGCACCAAGAATCAATATGGCACCTTTCTCTGTTTTTTTGGCGAAATCCTTCCAACCATCAAGATTATCAAACGCATATTGACCCATTTCGTTGATATCTGTGATATGAAGATATTTATTATGGAAAATCATATCAGTGTCAATATCATCAATTGGTTCATTCGTATCATTTCTCAAAACAATTGCTTTTCCTTTTAAGATAATAGGTTTCTTCACTTTGCTTCCTCCAGATTAAAGATTTTCAGGACTAATTATTTTCCCAGCAATAGCTGAAGCAGTAACTGTCTCAGGGCTACAGAGATAAGTTAAGCCGGATCCTTGCTTTCCTTTGAAATTACGATTGCCAGTTGATACTTGCACTTCACCTTTACCTGTCATACCTATTTGACCTGAAGCACATCCAGCACAACCAGGATTACTAACAACAGTTCGGGCGTTGAATAAAATTTGAATGTCACCATTCTTAATCATATCACCTAGAACTGTCCTTGTTGCAGGAACAATCTTCATAACTGTGTTTTCAGCAACTTGTTTACCCTTCAGCATGTCAACTGCAATTTTCATATCCTCATAACGACCATTTGTGCAGCTTCCGATGAATGCTGATTCTACATGAATGTTATCTTTTTCAAGAGATTCAACTTCTACAACATTATCAGGCTTAAAGGGTTTAGCGATTAATGGTTTTAAATCACTAATATCAACAATTACCTCTTCAATGTATTTAGCATCCTCCTCAGCATAATAAGGAGTGAAATCACTACGGGCACGTTTTTTACAATATGAAATAACTTCATCATTTGGAGGAACAAATCCAACAATACCACCCATTTCTGTTACCATAGAAGACAGGGTGATTCTACCAGCTAATGACAAATTATCAATAGCCTTTCCCTCAAATTCAATCGCTTTACCTAAAGCACCTTTTGATGTAAGCTTTCTAATTACAGCCAAGGTCAAATCTTTTGCAGAGCAAGGCGCTTTAAGGTCACCTTCAATAGTTACTTTCATAGTAGGTGGAACTTCAAACCAAGTTTTACCAGCTTTCATTCCAAATGCAATGTCTTGATCTCCCATTCCCTGACCAAAAGCACCGATACATCCCATAATGTTCAAATGACTATCAGTTCCAACAACTGTTGAACCAGGAATGCTATATCCTTCTTCTATTAGAATATGAGAGCCAATACCCCATTCAGAATCAAACAATCTTATTCCTTCCTCACGAGCAAAAACCCTTATTGTTTGTTGGTTTTCAGCATAACCTAGATTGTTCGCTGGAACAACACAATCAAATGTGAAGACGGTTTTATCTTTATCTTCACAATTTTCTTCATTTTGATAGTATTTCTCCAAATTCATAACAACACTTGCTCCAGCAAAATCACGAGCACTTCTAACATCCAAATCCAACCAGATAATATTTCCTGGTTTGACTTCATCCTTTGAATGAGCAGAAAAGATTTTCTCTATAACTGTCTGTCCCATTATTGAATCATTCTCCAATTTACAATTGTTAAGTTCTTGTTCAAACTTTCAAGTAATGCTAATTATTTTAAGATTTCCATAATCCTTTCAATGGATAAGAAATCATCTTAGCTATACTCATAATTCAGTAACAAATAAAAACAAAACCTAGTCATTTAATTATGTTAAAATAAAACTAATAATAGTGTTTATCAGAAAAACCGCTAGTTTAAAAAGAAGGTAAGCATCGTTAAAAAACTACTAATCTGTAAGATTTTGTAAAAAGGTGAAAACAGTGAGCAGTTCAAAAAAAGATCCATACAAAGTTTTAGGAGTTCCAAGAAATGCTACTGAAACTGATATTAAAAAAGCTTACAGAAAACTAGCTCGTAAAAATCATCCAGACATCAACCCTGGAGATGAAACAGCTGAAGCCAGATTTAAGGAAATTGCTGAAGCATATTCTATTTTAAGCGATTCAGATCAGCGCGCTTCTTACGATCGATTTGGATGGGGAGGTTTGGGAGCTACCGCAGGTGGAACAGGAGGAGATCCATTCGCAGGATTTGGTTTTGGTGATATTTTTAGCAGTATATTTAGTGATTTCTTTGGTGGAGGAAGAACTTCATCAAGACGATCCACTTCAGGAAGAAGTATCAGGATAATTATACCAATAACTTTTGAGGAAGCAGCTGCAGGAATAGAGAAAAAAGTTGATGTTAAAAAGAATGTTACCTGCAGTGTTTGTAATGGTTCACGTGCAGCACAAGGAACAAGTCCAAAAAGATGTCCAATATGTAATGGATCTGGTACTGAACGAATACAACAAAGAACTCCTTTTGGTATAATGATTAATGAAACAACTTGCAGGAATTGTAGGGGATTAGGAGAAATTGTTGATAATCCATGTCCACAATGCAGAGGTTCCGGAATGGAACAGAAAAGCAAGAAAATAACTGTAAAAGTTCCCGCTGGTATAAATAATGGTCAGCGTTTAAGAGTTTCTGGTGAAGGAGAACCAGGACAAAGAGGTTATCCTCCAGGCGATTTATATGTAGATATTCAACTCAAAGAACACCAATATTTCCAAAGAGAAAGAAATGAGTTAATTTACGAACTAAAAATCAATTTTGCTCAAGCAGCTTTAGGTGATACTGTTTATGTTCCAACTCTCATTAAACGTGAGAAGGCTAAACTAAAAATCCCTGCTGGTACTCAAAACGAAACTATTTTTAGACTAAAAGGAAAAGGATTTCCAAATCTCTCCGGTTTTGGTAAAGGCGATATGCATATTATTGTTCGTATACAGACACCAAAAAAACTCACTTCTCAAGAAAAAGGAATTTTCACAGAGCTTAAGAATTTGTGGAATCCTCCAAGTGACAAAGAAAAGAAGAAGAAATAATGTTTCTTCAATCTGTTATCTTATCCATCACTTTTATGTGATCATTATAAGCTTTCTGCCAGATAGCTCCACATATGGTTATCATGAGATAACCAAAAGCAGCTAATCCACATGAAACATAAAAAATAATATTTTGTGGAAAAACTGAGAAATTCTGAAGCAAATTTAAGATCAAAGTTGAAAGTACTACAGGCATAGATACTAAATAAGATACAAGACCTGTCATGTACCATGCTGATCGTGGAGATTTT